>NZ_JBZVFG010000005.1:49448-59023 GCF_058402785.1 Candidatus Magnetaquiglobus sp. | reverse complement strand
CCTTGCCTTCCTTGCCTTCCTTGCCTTCCTTGCCTTCCTTGCCTTCCTTGCCTTCGCGCCCTTTTGGGTCGGCGGAGGCTTGTTCCGGCGCATCCTTCCGGATTTCCCCTGGCTCCGGGCGGCTTTGGGACGCTTCTTTCGGCGCAGGCTCCGCGCCGGGTTGCTCACCAGACTTTCCCGGCTCCTTCTGGTCACCATTCGGGTCGTTTTTTTCGGAGGGATCTTGGGCCTTCTCGTCCAGAACCTTGCGCACCAGATCGCGGTTGTAGCGCGCGTCCGCATGGTTGGGATCGTGTTTCAGGGCCTCCTCATAGGCGTTGAGCGCCTGTTCGTGGCGCTCCTGACGGGCCAGGGCATTGCCGCGATTGTACCACCCCTCGGCACCCGACTGGGCCTGGAACGCCCGTTCCGCCTCCTCGAACCGCCCGGCCCGATAGAGCGCGCTCCCTTTCCAGGCCGGATGCATGAATCTTTGCGCGGCTTCCGATGGCGCTCCGGCCTGCAAGCGTTCCATGCCTTGCTGGTCCGGGCGTTTCCAGAGGCTCTCCCAGTCGAGCGCCTCCCCCGTGGCAGGCCAGAGCAGCAATCCGCACGCCACGCCGAGCACCCCGCGCCGAAAGCCCAGCGCGGCCAGTGGAAGCGCCAGCAACAGCAGCCAGGGCCCCTCCTCGTGCCACAGGTCCGCCATGCCGACGCCGCTTCCCGCACGCGCCGGGTCGGTCTCGTCGGTCGTTTCACCGGCAAGCAGCTGGTCCAGATCCGCGTCGTCGGCGGTCAGACGGGCGAAACGACCGTTTCCCAGGCGTGCCAGCTCCCGCAACGGGGGCTCTTCCAGGCGCGGGACGACGATACCGCCTTGGGAATCCTGCAAGAATCCCCCTCTTTTCAAACGGATCGGCGCCCCTTCCGGGGTGCCCGCCGCCAGCACCGACAGCCGTCGGCCCGCGTCCGTCAGCGTGCGGGTCTGCTCCAGGGTCGCGCCCGAGAGGTCGCCGTCGGTGATGAGCAGGATCTCTCCGCGCGCCACCCCGGATTGTTGCAACAGCTTGCCCGCCAGATGCAGGGCCAGCTCCGGACGACTGCCCAACAGGGGCATGATCTCGGTGGTCAGGGCGGGCAACTGGGCGCGGATGGTTTCGGTGTCGGTGGTGAGGGGGGAGACCAGAAAGGCATCCCCCGCATAGGCGATGAGCGCGGTGGTTCCCTCGCGGCGCCGTTTCAGCAGGTCGGCGATCTTGAGCCTGGCCCGTTCCAGCCGGCTTGGGGCCAGGTCTCCGGCATCCATCGACAAGGAGAGATCGAGCGCCACCACCAGGGCGTCCTGCTTTTGAAAGAGCGGTTGGGGCAGTTTGCGCCAAGCCGGTCCGGCCAGGGCAAGGATGGCGAGCAGGGCCGCCACGAGCAGCAGGCGCGGCAGACCGCGAGCGGTTCGGGTGACCGCTGGCGTGGTGAGGAGTCGGGGCAGAAGCTGGGGGTCGCACACCTTTGCCCAGTCGCTGGTCCGGTCGGAGCGAGGCGTCCGCGCAAGCCACACGAAGGGGAGCAGCGCCAACAGCGCGATCAGCCAGGCGGGGCGCAGCCAGTGGAACGATTCGATCACCGCCACCCCCTCCGCGCGGTGAGCGACAGCAGCCCGGCCAACAACAGGGCCGGGGCCAGCAGCCAGGGATAGAGGGCCCGGACCGGGCGCAGGATCTGTTGTTCGCGGCTGACCGGTTCCAGCTCGTCGAGCAGGCGGTAGATCTCCTCGAGCCGTCCGGTCTCCTTGGCGCGAAAGTAGCGCCCGCGGGTCATTTCGGCCATGTCGGTCAGGGTTTTTTCATCCAGATCGGTCGAGGGATTGACCTTTTGGGTGCCGAACAGGGTACGCACGGTCATTTCGTCGGCGCCGATGCCGATGGCGTAGATCTTGATTCCCTCATCCGCAGCCAGTTGCGCCGCCTTGATCGGCGTGACCACCCCGGCGGTATTGGCCCCGTCGGTGACCAGGATCAGGGCGCGGCTGTTTCTGGGCAGTGCGCGGATTTTTTTGACCGCCAGGCCGACCGCCTCGCCGATGGCGGTCTGATTGCCCGCCATGCCGATTTCAGCCTCCTCCAACAGGCGCGCCGCGGTTTCGCGATCCAGGGTCAGCGGCGCCTGGAGGTAGGCGTTGAGTCCGAAAAGGATCAACCCCACCCGATCCCCGATCCGGCGGCGGATGAATTCGGCACCCACCCGTTTGGCCACGGTGAGCCGGTCCACCGGTTGGTCGTTCTCGCGGAAATCCCTGGTCTGCATGCTTCCCGAAAGATCCACCGCCAGCAGCAGATCCCGACCGCTGGCCGGGATCTCCAGAGGCTCGCCCAGCCAGACCGGTCGCGCCGTGGCCAGGATCAACAGCAGCCAGGCACAAGCTGCCAGCATCATGCGCCAGCGTGGGGTGACGGCGCGGATGACGCGCGAGGGATGGGAGAGGTCGATGAACTCGTCCCAGAACGGGATGAGCAACGCGGCTTCGACCGGTTGGGGCGCGGGGGAGAGCACGCGCCTGACCAGCCAGGGCAGGGGGAGCAGCAGAAAAACCCAAGGCCATTCGAAGTGCAGCATGGGCGCGAGAACGGATCCGAGATCAAGCGGGCGTGAGCGGAATGGAAAAGGCCGCCATCAGGATAAACGGAGCGGACGCATGGGGCAAGTTCCCGGTTTGTCACCGGGGAGGAGGCGCACCCCGTTCCAGGCGGTTGATGCGCCACAGGGCCAGCAGGAGGCAAAGGCCCGCCCAGGCGGCGGCGATGGCGAGCGCGGTCCAGTAGTGGGGATCGGCGAGGAACACTCCCGGCGCCTGATAGAGCGGGGCGCGGATCAGGGTGAGGGCGTGGGTGACCGGATTGACGATCATCAGCGTCCAGAGCCAGCCGGTGGAGGGGTCGAGGGGAAACAGGGCGCCGGAGAGCATCCACATCGGCATCAGGAACACCGACATGATGGCGTGGAATCCCGAGGTGCTCTCCATGTTCCAGGCGATCAGGAAGCCGAGCGCCGTGAAGCCCAGGCAGGCGACCAGAAAGCCGAAGAGGATCCAGATCACGCCGCTGGCGGTGAGGGTGATGCCGATGAAGGGGGCGGCGAGCAGCAGGGGCACGGCCTGGAACAGGGCAACGCCGATGCCGCCCATCACCTTGCCGAGCACGATGGTGATGCGCGGTGCCGGGGAGGCGAGCACCCCCTGCATCAGTCCCTGGGCGCGATCCTCGATCAGGGTGATGGTCGAGAAGATGCCGGCGAAGAGCATGAGCATCAACAGCACGCCCGGATAGAAATATTCGATGTAGGAGAGTCGCTCCATGCCCGGCGCGCGGAAGCTCGGCGAGAATCCCGCCCCCAGCAGGGCCCACATCAGCAGCGGTTGGGCGAGACTGCCCACCACCCGTTCCGGCTGGCGGAAAAAGCGCACCATCTCGCGGCGCGCCAGGGAGAGGGCGGGACGGAGGATCATGGGGTCTCCTCCTCCTCGTCACGGGCCAGGGCGCGACCGGTCAGGTGGATGTAGAGATCCTCCAGGGAGGGTTGCTTGAGGGCCAGGGTGAGGATCTTCTCGCGGTGGTGTTTGAGCAGGGTATCCATGATGACGGGCAATTCCGCGCCTTGAATGCGCAGTTCGTGGTTCTGGATCTGGGTTTTCAACCCTGGATGGTCGTTCAAACCGGCGGCGAGTTGTTCGGGCTCGTCGCAGTCGATGACCAGCAGTTCCTCGCCGAGGCGTCGGGTGAGGTCTCGTGGCGTATCCACGGCCAGCAGCCTGCCGTGGCGCAGGATGCCCACCTGGTCAGCCTGCTCGGCCTCGGCGAAGATGTGGCTGGTCATGAGAATCGTCACCCCCTGGCGGTTTTTCAGGCGGCGCAGGGTGGCCAGAAAGGCGCTCCGTCCTCCTGGATCGAGTCCCACGGTCGGTTCGTCGAGAATCAGCAGGGCGGGCTCGTGGAGCAGCACCTTGATCAGCTCGGCCTGACGGGCCAACCCGCCCGACAGGGTGGCCACCCGGTCGTTCAGGCGTCCGCCCAGATCACCCCAGGCCAGGGCCGCCTCGAGTCGGGCCTGAAACAGATTGTTTGGCAGGTCGTGCAGATCGGCGTGGATCTTGAGGTTTTCCAGCACGGTCATGTGTTTGTCGAGGGCGGGGCGCTGAAACACCACCCCCATGCCGCGTCGGGCGGCATGGGGGTGGGCGATCAGGTCGTGGCCGAGGATTCGGATCGATCCTTCCGACGGCAGCAGCAGTCCGCTCAAGATCTTGAACAGGGTGGATTTTCCACTGCCGTTGGGTCCGGTGAGCACGAAAAAACTGCCGCGCGGAATGGTCAGATCCAGTCCGTCCAGGGCCAGGCGGGGCGGTTGGCGTCGTCGGCCCGGATAGGTGTGGGTGAGTCCCGCGATGCGGACGGCGGGTGAATCAGGCGGGGTCACGAGCCTGTCCCTTTTGATGGGCGGCGACGAACAGCACCGACAGAAGCAGCCAGGCGATGCCACCTGCCTGCCAGAACTCCGTCCACGGCAGAAAAAGCCCCATGGCGGGCAGGGCGACGCTGGCCAGATACAGGGCCAGATGCACCCCCCCCAGACGACCCGGATTGCGCTGTTCGTAGATGCCGAGCAGTTGTCCCAGGGTCCAGCCGGGCAGGATCAACACGCCGAACAGGAACCGGGTCCGTTCGTCTGGCACCAGGGGCCAGGTGCTCAGAACCAGGAAGGCCGCCACCCCCAACAGATCCCCGGCGCGCCAGAAGCGGTTGTCGTGGGCATGGGCCGAGATCATGGCGATGGTGGCGAACCCGGGCAACACGCATGGCCAGAGCCAGTAATCCCCGGCATTGGGATTGAAGAGCATCCATGGGATGAAACACAGCGAAAGAAAGGCGCCGATCACCACGGACATGGGCAGGGTGTCGTCGTGTCGGGCACGGGTGGCGCTGGTGCTCCGGCGCAGGGCCATGAGCATCAAGCCGGCCCAGCCGTAGATCCCCAGGGTCAGATGGACGCCCACCATGGACATGCGGTCGAACGCCAGGAAACCGTGAGCGTACTCCCCCAGAAAGATCGCGCCCAGGATCAGGACCGCGGTCAGGGAGAGGATGGAGAGTTTCAGGATGAGGATCAGGCCGTCGTGACGGGTGGCTGCAAAGAGCATCCGTCCGGCCTGGAGGATGAAGAATCCGATCCCCAGTCCCACCCCGGCGGAGGCGGCGAGCAGGTTCCAGCGGTGCATGTCGGTGCCGATGCCCAGGAATACGGTCAGCGCGCCAAGCGACAGGAAGAAAAGGGTCCAGCGGTTCAGACCGGGCCAGGGGAGGGGCTGACCGGTCCAGTAGGGCAGCCGTTCCAGCGCCAGGCCGATCAGGCTCATGGTCAGCACGCCGAGCACATAGAGATGGACCGTGGCCACCGTGGCCGGCAGCAGGAGGTGTTCATGCACCCGACCACCCCAGACCACCAGGACCGCGCCGGCCAAGGCGTGGAACAGGACGGCCACGCGCGTGAAACCGCGTGACACGGGTTGGGATGATTGGGCGGGCGTGGTGGAAGGTGTCAAGGTTTGGTTTCCGCGGGTTGGGCTGAACGGTTTGGATGGGGGGTGGACCGGTGAAATTCGGATCATGCATTGGAAATCGGATGAAATAACAGTGTGCAACAGAGAACGCGAGCGCGTCAAGCGTCGGGGTTGGTGAGGCGCGATGTGGTAAAATTCGTTTTTTTTGATCTTCCTTGATGCAGGTCAAGGAATGCGTGTCATGAGTGCATTAAATTGCGACGATCGAAAGAGGATCGGTTGGTTGTTATTCCGTGAAACTCCCTTGCGGAGATCTTCACGGATGGGGGGCGTGGGGGCGCTCCCCAAAAATTTCTCGATAAAGATCGTTTATTTATCAACTTCCACACTCCAAGGCGAGGGCATTATCATGCAAAAAATCGAAGACGACGACCCGAACGAGCCAGTACCCGGCATGCAACAGCTTTTGGATAACCCCTTCATGCTGCTGCTGATTGGTGTTCTTTTTCCCACGGTCTTCTATCTCCTGTGGGGGATCATGGAGATCATTTCCATCCCAGCCGTGAAATAAACTTTCAAAATTCAAAGGAACATCTATGCGCAATTACATTGGAAGGAGGGTTATCGCATGAGCATTCTGCCTCCCTCGCGGAGACTCTGGTGGAAGGAACCGGTCCACGGCATCGAGATGATCTGGATCATCATCGCCTTGTTGTGGTGTCTGGTGCTCTTCCTGTGGATGCCTTACTGGCATCTGTATGGCAAGCAAAACCTCTCCAACGAATCCTACAAGACCCCGCCCGAGGTGTTCGAGTCCAAGGCCAACGCCATGGCCAAGGCCCATACCGTGCGCACCGACGCCAAGTCCAACATCCCGGTGGTCCATCCCCCGGCGGGCAGCGATGTTTACATGCTGGGTCGTCTCTGGCAGTGGTGGCCGATCCTGGAGTTGGAGAAGAACAAATCCTATCGCCTGCACATCTCCTCCCTGGATTGGCAGCATGGCTTCTCCCTGCAACCGACCAACATCAATCTCCAGATCCTGCCTGGTTACGAGACCGTCGTCACCATCACCCCGGACCAATCGGGTGAGTTCGCCATCGTCTGCAACGAATATTGCGGCGTCGGCCATCACACCATGTTGGGCAAGATCTTCGTGAAATAAGGGAGAGCGCATACATGGCCGCCAAAATGTTTCGTCAATGCCCGGATACGGGCCTGTTTTTTCACAAATCGGCTGAATCGCTCATGAAGGCTCATGCCGTCTTCGGCGTGGTCTATCTGCTGTTGGGCGGTATCCTGGGTCTGCTCGTCGCCTTGACCCGTATGCCCTCCCTGCACATCCTGAGCGCGGAGAACTTCTATCTGGCCCTCTCCATCCATGGAACGGCCATCCTGATCTTCTGGATCATCTTCTTCGAAATGGCGGTGCTCTATTTCGCATCGTCCACGCTGCTGCGCACCCGGCCCGCGGCGCCCGGAATCGGCTGGATCGGCTTTTTGCTGATGGTGGCCGGCTCCACGCTGACCATGGTCGCCTTCCTGCGCGGCAACTCGAGCGTCATGTTCACCTCCTACGTGCCGATGCCGGCAGAGCCGATCTTCTACCTCGGCCTGATCCTGTTCGCCGTGGGCGCGCTGATCGGTTGCTTCCTCTTTCTGGCCACCCTTGTGGTCGCCAAGCAGGAGAAGACCTATGACGGCTCCATCCCGCTGGTCACCTTCGGTGCCCTCACCGCCACCATCATCGCCATCTTCACCATTGCCTCGGGCGCCGTGATCCTGATCCCGACGCTGCTGTGGTCCCTGGGCTTCATCAACCACATCGATCCGCTGATGTACCGCACCATCTGGTGGGCTCTGGGTCACTCCTCCCAGCAGATCAACGTGGCGGCCCACGTCTCCATCTGGTATGCCATCGCCGCCATCCTGTTCGGCGCCCGTCCCATGTCGGAGAAGGTCAGCCGTACCGCCTTCCTGCTCTACATCCTCTTCCTGCAATTGGCCAGTGCCCACCACATCCTGGCCGATCCGGGCGTCAGTTCCACCTGGAAGGTCTTCAACACCAGCTATGCCATGTATCTGGCCGTGCTCGCCAGCATGATCCATGGTCTGACCGTGCCGGGCTGCATCGAAGTCGCCCAACGCAAGAAAGGCTTCAACAACGGCCTGTTCGAGTGGCTGCGCAAGGCTCCCTGGGCCAACCCGGTCTTCTCGAGCATGTTCATCTCCCTGATCGTGTTCGGCTTCATCGGTGGCATCACCGGCGTGGTCATGGGTACCGAGCAGATCAACCTGATCATCCACAACACCATCTTCGTGCCCGGTCACTTCCATGCGACCGTCGCGGTCGGCACCACCATGGCCTTCATGGCGATCACCTTCTTCCTGATCCCGGTGTTGTTCCGGCGTCAGCTGATCTGGCCGAACGCCTGCAAATGGCAGCCCTACATCTTCGGCGGCGGGATGCTGATCCTCATCCTGTTCCTGCTCGGCGCCGGCACCCTGGGTGTTCCGCGTCGTCACTGGGACATCAACTTCTCGGATGCGGCCCTGCAATTCCAGTTCGCCGGAACCGCCGTCACCATGATGGGTATCGCCGGTCTCGGTGGTCTGCTGGCCGCCGTGGGTGGCGGGTTGTTCTGCCTGATCGCCGTGGGTTCGCTGGTCTTCGGCAAGCGTCTGGATCCGGGCGCCAGCCTGTTCTCCAGCTTCGGCTTTCCGATGGCCTCCTCCTGCTACACCATCGAGCAGCCCGGCAAGCTGGGTCTGGCCCCGATCGAGCAGGCCGGTGACGGCGGCGCCCAGGCCAAGGGGACCTTCGTTCTGGCCCTGGTCTTCCTGGCCGCCTTCGTCATCTACTTCTTCATCAACGCCAAGTATCTTTCGTCGATCTGGCCGATGAACTGATACGATTTTTCACCCCCGGGATGGGCTTTCATGCCCATCCCGGGATCTCCGTCTTGCGCAATTTATTCTGATTTGTTACCCTTTTTATTGATTTGATCAAGTTTTTCTCGATATTTTTTCAAGAGGCATGGGCATGTTCTCCCTGGTCAAGCAGATCCTGATTCTCTTCAAGCTGCGCATCGGCGTGGCCATGGCCCTGACCGCCGGGGCCGGCATCGTCGCGATGCCGGGACCTGCCCCTTCCGCGTCCGAGATCACCCTGTTGATCGTGGCCGTGCTGCTCTCCGCCGGCGCGGCGGGTGGGCTGAACCATTACCACGACCACGACATCGATGCCCGCATGGAGCGGACCCGCAACCGGCCCTTCGTCACCGGTGCCCTGCCGCACTCCCCGTCGTGGCTGCTCTTTTTCGCGCTGCTGGTGGTGGTCCCGGTCGGGCTGGTGTGGCATTACATCAACCCGGTCGCCGCCATCCATGTCTTCATGGGGGCCTTTTTTTACGGCGTGGTCTATACGGTCTGGCTCAAGCGGCGCACCTGGCTCAACATCGTCATCGGTGGTCTGGCCGGCAGCTTCGCCATCCTCTCCGGAACCGCCATCCTCCATCCCGAACCGACTCCGTTGGCCATGTCCCTGGCCTTCATCCTTTTTCTGTGGACCCCGCCGCACTTCTGGAGCCTCGCCATCGCCTTGAAAAAGGAGTACGACCAGGCCGGCATTCCGATGCTTCCGGTGGTGGCCGGCGAGTCTCACGCGGCCCGCACCGTCTTCTTCAACACCGTGCTGTTGGCCATCGCCTCCCTGCTCCCGGCTTTTTTCGGCATGGGCTGGGTCTATCTGCTCGGCGCTTTGACCGGAAGCGCGATCTTCTTGGCGAAAAGCTGGCGTCTGGTGCATAATCCCACCTCGTCCCAGGCGATGGTCAGCTTTCGCGCCTCCCTGATCCAGCTCGCGCTTTTTCTGGCCGCTCTCTACATCGAGGGCAGTCTCGTTCCGGTTTGAGCGCGCTTTCGGATTTTCACCGCGTCGCTTCATCCACGTCTGCCGTGCGGGGTCTCCATCGGCTGAGGTCTGTGTCATGTTTGTTTTCGCGGATTTACCATGGAACTTCCGAAGGAAGGTCCATGGTGCGGGGGG
>NZ_JBZVFG010000005.1:23388-49348 GCF_058402785.1 Candidatus Magnetaquiglobus sp. | reverse complement strand
TGAGGGGGTACTCCCCCCATCGTGCAAGTCACCATGGAACTTCCGAAGGAAGGTCCATGGTGCGGGGGGTGAGGGGGTACTCCCCCCATCGTGCAAGTCACCATGGAACTTCCGAAGGAAGGTCGATGGTGCGGGGGGTGAGGGGGTTCTCCCCCCATCGTGCAAGTCACAGATCCGTTACCTCTTGATCATCGCCCTGGTCGGGATCTGGTGTGTTCCCGGTCTGTCGCGGGCCGAGGCCCCGGTGGGCAAGGGGCGTGATCCGGTCTTCAACGCCCAGGCGGCGGTGGAGGCCAGTCAGGCCGCCATCGGGCGTACCCTGGAGGCGTACACCTTCACCAATCCGGCGGGCGAGAAGGTGGAACTCTCCGCATTTCTTGGCAAGCCTCTGATCATCAGCCTGATCTACACCAGTTGCTATCACACCTGCTCGATCGCCACCCGTTATCTGGCCTCGGTGGTGGAAAAGGCCCGCGAGGGGTTTGGCGAGCAGAGTTTCAATGTCGTCAGCATCGGTTTCGACACCCGTTACGACAAGCCGAAAGCCATGGCCCATTTCGGTCGGCAGCAGGGGATCGAGAAACAGCCGAACTGGACTCTGTTGAGCGGTTCTCCGGAGACCCTCACCCGGTTGACCCATCAACTCGGCTTCGTTTACGCCCCTTCTCCCAAGGGGTTTGACCATGTGGTGCAGGCTACCGTGGTCGATGCCCAGGGCAAGGTCTATCGTCAGGTGTATGGAGAGTCCTTTCAGACCCAGTTGCTCACCGAACCGTTGCGCACCCTGATCCTCGGCACCCCCTCCACTCTGGAGGAGACGCCGGTCGAGGAGTTGGTGCGTCGGGTCCGGTTCTTCTGCACCACCTATGATCCGTTAACCGATTCATATCGTTTCGATTATTCCATCTTCGTCGGCATGTTCTGCGGTGGAACGGTGATTCTGGGCACTCTTTACTGGGTGGTGCGCGAGTGGTTGCGCGCGCGTCGCAGAGCACGCGAAAGACCTATTGAAACCGAGGGCTTTTGACGCCTGACGTGCAAACCCTTGACAATTCGAATGAAGAGATCTTGGCAGGGAAAATGCTATTCTTGGCATTAGAATCACAACCCCCGCTGCAAGGAGTCTCTTATGGAAGCTTTACGCATCATATCCAAGAAAAACGATTACGAAATTTACGATACCATTGAAAAAATGACCGTAATCAAAGGAATCGAAACCTATCAAACCGCTCTGATCCTGCAAAGAAAACTCATGAAACTCAAGCAGGATGCCGCCGCCTATTCGATGCGTCCGACCCATCATCGTGCGTCCTTGATGTGATCGGGTTCCGACCCGCGTCCCGGTGAGGATCCAGCCCATGGATACCCGATCTGCCCTTTTGTCCACGTTGCGGTACTGGCGTGCTTGTGGGATTGATCGACTCACCGGGGAGGCGTGGGGATGGCAGCATCCCCCCTTGAAGCTTCCCGTCACGCCTGTTCCCCGTTTATCCGTTCCGATCGTGCCCGAGGTTGCGCCGGTTCCGCCCAGCGTGATCGATGAGCCGGCGTCTGTTTCGTTGGATCGTCTGCTGACGTCACCCTTGCCGTTGGATGAGCGGGTGGCGTTGTTGGCCGGGCGGGCCGGGCGTGTGGCTGGTTGTCAGGCTTGCGCGCTTTCGTTGACCCGGCGCAAGGCGTTGTATGGGGATGGTCCCGCGGATGCGTCGGTGGTATGGATCATCGATGCGCCGGGTGAGGTGGAGGAGTCCAAGGGGATGGCCTTGGCTGGGGATGGTCGGGAGTTGTTCGAGGGGATGTTGCGTGGTTTGGGGTTGGGGCGGCAGGAGGTGTATGTCACCCATCTGGTCAAGTGTCGTCCGCCGGCGGATCGGGCGCCGAGGGGGGATGAGATACGGTTGTGTCAGGGGTATTGGATCGAGGAGTTGGAGACGATTCGTCCCAGGGCGATCGTGGCGTTGGGCAAGGTGGTGGTGGAGACGTTGTTGGGGGATGTGGGGCGGTTGACCAAGGCGCGCGGGCAGGTGCATGTCTGGCGTGGCATTCCGGTGATCGCGACCTATCATCCGACCTATTGTTTGCGTGCGCCGTTGTCCAAGAGGGCGTTGTGGGAGGATTTGTTGTTGTTGAGGAAGCGGTTGGACGAGGTGGGGCAGGGGGCGGTGGGATGATTCCCCGTCCCCCGTCATCTGTAACAGGTTACCGGCCCATCATCGCATCCTTTCCGATTGCCCCCCTTGTCCCCCTGGCCCCTCACTTCAAATCCCGCTCCGGCAGGGTCTTGCGAATCGCGGCCCGCACCATCTCGTTGCCGAACGAAACGATCCGCACCGTCCCGCGCGTCGCGAAACGCAACAAACCCGCCTGCTCCAGATGGTTGACACTGGCCTCCGTGGTGGCCCCATCCCCATGCAGATTCCAGGCAAGCAACTCCTCCATCGGCACCTCGTGAGGGCTGGCCGCCAAGGCGCGGATCAATTTCCAGTCCATGCCGGTCAAGGCATGCAACCGCTCCATCACCGTGCAGAAAAGCGACTCGGGAAACAGATCCTGGGCCTGAATGGTCTCCTGAAGCGCCGATTTCTTCATCCCGGCCAGATGCTGGGCGATCTCCACCGCGAACAACGGTACTCCGCGACTCCACTCCAACAACATGTCGATCTGTACCGCGTCCAACCTCTTGGCAACCGGCATCTGCTTCAACAACCGCAAAATGTCCCGGTTGGGCAGACGCATCAGGGAGAGCACGCTGAACGACAGATGATTGGCCAGGGAACGCAACTCCGCCTTGCGTCCCGACAGGATCAACCACACCTTCGTATGGTTCAAACGACCCGCCAGACCCGGCAACAGCAGACGCGAGTAGGGATCGCTCCACTGGGCGTTGTCGATGTGGACGATCACCGCGTGCGGACTGGCGGAAAACAGGGTGAGCAGAAATTCGGTCAGCTCGGAGTGCAGGGCATCCCCCTGCTGCATCCGCGGAGGGGGCTCGGTCTCCCGCGCCAGGGCCAGAAACCGTTTGCCGATGCGATTCCAGGGCACCGGCAAACGGCTCATCCACTCTTCCAGATGGCTCCAGCGCGCACGCGCCGGAAGGGTGCGATCGGTTTGGGCCAGACTCTCCAGAATCGGCACGAACGGATGCAGGGGAATGGTGCGCGCCACGGTGTGACAGGTGCCGGCGAGCCAGAGGATCTCCTTGCGCTGGGCAGTCTCCATGCGCAACTGACGCACCAGCCGGGTCTCGCCGAAACCAACCTCGCCCACCACCAGGGTCGATTCCGAGTCGCCGCGCATGAGCTTGGCCACCCGGCGATGCAGTTCTTCGAGTTCGGTGTCGCGACCCACGAAGGGGGTGTTCGCGGCGATGGGGACGGGGTGGAAGTGGTTGTTGAGCACCCCGCAGCCCGGAAAGAGGGTCGAGATCAGACCGTGCCGGTCGAACAGACGCTCGAGATCCCGCGCCGTGCCGGGGGAGAGATGAATGCCGTGTCCGATGGTCCGGACTCCGGATCCGGTAAAATCCGGATGGTGCAGATCCCCCTGCAAAGTGGTGTTGTGGCCATCGGTGGAGCTGACCACCTGCACCGAATAGACCATCACCCGCACCCAATCGGCGAGCGGGACCAGCTCCGGGAACCCCTTTTCCAGCTCGTCCATGATCATGCCGGCGCAGCAGACGGCGCGCAGGGCGTCGTCCTCGCGGACGATCCGCGCGCCGAACAGCACCAGGGGGCCTTCGATACTCCCCTGCACCACCCCTTCGAAGCGCCGCGCGGCCAAGGCGCAGCACTCGCGCAGCAGACGGTTCAGACGGTTGTAGGCCTCGGTGCCCAGGCGGTGCAGAAGGAGACTCGGGGCATGGGGACGCATGCCGACGCAGTGCAACGGCTGCAACAACGCCGAGTTGACCGGGGCGCGGACGACGCTTCGGGTGCGCCCGGCGTCATCTTTTTGCGCGGGGGAGAGAAACAGGAACTCCTCCTCGGCGCGGGTGACCATCTGGGCGGCCTTGGTGCGGTTGTTGACCTTGAGGCGGCGGAAGATCTCCACCAGATGCTGCTTCACCGTGCCATCGGAGATCTCCAGACGGCGCGCGACCTCCTTGTTGCTGTATCCGGCCTGGATCAGCTTCAAGATTTCGATCTGACGCTTGGTCAGGGGCAGTGGTTCCATGTCCGAGGCACCGTTGGTGTCAGGTTGAGGCGAAAAATTTGCGGGTTGTGGGGGATCCCCCCTTCATCCCCCACCCGTGGAACTCCCTGACGGGAGGTCGAAAAGCTGGTGGATGGCCTGCCAGATCGTCGCCAGTTCATCCAGGAGCGAGGCGTGTCGTTCCGGACGGGTGAGCGGGTTGAGGATGTAGGAGAGAATGGTGCGGCTTCCGGAGATGATGTCAGCCTTGGCTTTCATGCCCGGCACGATGGCGTGTCCGGCTCCCGGTTCTCCGACGAACAGGCGATCGGGCTTGACGATTCCTTTATAGAAGACCGAGCCGTCCTTGTCCATCCGCGTGAAGGGCGAAAGCGAAATCAACCGTCCCTCGACCCCGCCGAACCGGTTGAGATCAAAGCTGGTCACCTGAATGGCCACGGTCTGTCCGGGGCGCACATAGCCGATATCCTTGGGGGAGATGTTGACCTCCAGTTGCAGGGTATCCTCCTCGGGCACGATCTCCATGAGCACGTCGCGGGGACTGAACACCCCGCCCACGGTGGTGGCGCGGGAGTCCTGCACCCGACCATGGACCGGCGCGAAGATGTCCAGGTTGTTGCGGCGGTCGCGCAGGCGTTCCAGCAGGGTGGTCACCTGGCTGATTTCGTTCTTGACCCCGCCCAGCTCCTGACTGGCCTGATTGCGCAGCTCCTTTTCATAGGACCCGCGTTTGGCCAGAACCTCCTCGAGGGCGCTCTGATTCTGTTTGATCTGCACCCGCAACGTTTTGACCTTGCCGGTGCTGTCCGTGTAGACCCGCTTGGACTCCAACTGGGAGAGGCGCGAGATGAGGTTTTTCTTGCCCAGATTCTCCTTCAACTCCAACAGATCTCCATCGACCTCCGCGCTTTTTTCCATGTTGCGCAGATTCTGGGAAGCCAGTTCGATTTCGGTACGTTTCTGCTGGATCTGGGAGTCGAAGACCCACAAACTTTTCTCCCGTACCTGGTTCTGGGTATCCAGCAGGCTGCGTTGCTCGCGGATCACGTCGATGTATTTGTTCGGAATGCCGGTGAAGTCAGGCTCGGTTCCGGCCAGGAACGCTTCCAGACGGATTCTTCTGGCCTTGAGTCCCATCAAACGCGCCTCGACCTGGCTCTCCTCGGCCTCGGCCTGGGCGTTTTTCAGGCGGGCCAAAAGCTCCCCCTTGCGCACGTTCTGACCGTTGACCACGGTGATTTCGGTCAGAATGCCGCTCTCCGCGGGCTGGATGCGCCGTACCCCGAGCGTTGGGAGAAACTCACCGGTCACCTTGACCGCCTCGTTGGCCTGGATGACCGCCGCGAGCCACAGCAACAGGAGCGTCACCAGCAGCGTGGCGACCAGCACCAGCTTCACCGAGCCGGAGACCCCGGACTCCTCGAGGATTTG
Organism: Candidatus Magnetaquiglobus sp.; assembly: GCF_058402785.1. NCBI lineage: Bacteria > Pseudomonadati > Pseudomonadota > Magnetococcia > Magnetococcales > Candidatus Magnetaquicoccaceae > Candidatus Magnetaquiglobus > Candidatus Magnetaquiglobus sp. Next base: position 43,759 of record NZ_JBZVFG010000005.1, on the reverse strand, counting down.
CGCCTCGCTCAAGTGTCTGGAAAAACGGTTTGCGAACATGACGATGGGCTCCTGATTAGACCCGTGACCAGCCAACCGGCCAAACTCGCCCGACTACACGAACGATCTGGGCAGAAGCTTCTCGATCTCCGCCGGCGGGCCGGCGGCGCGCAGATAGCCCCGATCGAGAAAGAGCACCTGATCGGCCAGTTTCAAGTGGCTGGGTCGGTGGGTGACGATGAAGATGGTGGTGGTGCCACGCATCTCCTGCACCGCCTGTCGGAACAGGGCTTCGCTCTTGGCGTCCATGTTGTTGGCCGGCTCGTCGAAAAGCATGATGCGGCTTTTTTTCAACAGGGCGCGCGCCAGGGAGAGCCGCTGCTTGAATCCGGCGGAGAGTTGGTCGCTGCGGCTGTCCTGAAGGCGCGATTCGAACCCCTTGGGCATCTGCATGATCTCTTCGAGCAGTCCGGCGCGCGCGCAGGCCTCGCGCAACTCCTCATCGCTGGCGTCCGGGCGCACCAGACGCAGATTCTGAGCCACGGAACCGAAGAAGATGTCGCACTGCTGCGGCAGATAACCGATGGCGTGGCGCAACTGGAGTGCGTTGATCTGCCGGATGTCGTTGTTGTCGATCAGCACGCTGCCGGCCTGGGGGTCGTAGAGTCCCAGGATCATTTTGATCAGGGTGGATTTTCCTGAGCCGTTGGCACCGATCACCGCCACCACCGAGCCGGCGGGAACCCGGAACGAAACGCCCACCAGGGCCGGTTCCGCGTCCGAGGAGTAGCGGAACGAGACGCGCGCGAAGGCGATCTCCCCCTGGAACTCCTTGCGTGCCTTGGAGAGCGAACCAAAGCCCCGTTCCGGTTTGAGTTCCATGAGCCGGTCGAGTTGGGTGACGCTGTTGGCGATGCCGACGATCTTGGTGATGCCCAGAAAGAGGGTCTGGAGCGGCGAGAGGATCCGCCAGGTCATCAGCATCGAGGCGATCACCACGCCGGTATGGTTGATGTCCGAGGCGACCACCGAACGGGCTGTGTCGTTCATCACGCCGACGCCGGCGGCCATGGTCAACAGGCGCGCCAGGGTGGTCATGTGGTTGGAGAGCATCGCCAGCTTGAAGTTGGCCAGGGTGGTCTTGCCGGAGAGTTCCCGGAACCGCTCGAACCAGATCTCCTCGGAATGGGTGCTCTGGATGGTCTGGATGCGGCTCAAGGCTTCGGTGAGAAAGGCCTGCAGGCGGGAGTTGTACTGGGAGGCCAGATTCGAACGGATCTGGATCACCGGTAGCAGGGCGAGGGCCACCAGCACCATGGCGGCGATCAGCAGCAGCATCATGGCGATGACGTTCGGGCTGATGAACGACAGGGTGATCAGGAACAACAGGGTGGTCGGGATGTCATAAAACAGCATGGCCAGAGGTCCGGTCATGATTTCGCGGACCACCTCCAGGGAGCGCAGACGCGACACCTGGTTGCCGGCGGAGATCTGTTCGGTGAGGGCGGCGGGCAGACCGAGGATCTGGTTGAGGATGATGCCGCTCAACGAACGTTCCAGCTTGGTGCCGATGTAGGCGAGCAGATGGACGCGATGGATCCGCAACGCGGCATCCACCAGCAGGGCGAACAGGGTGCCGATCAGCATCACCATGCCGGTGGAGATCGAGCCGGTGGGGATCACCCGGTCGTAGACCACCATCACGTAGACCGGCATGGCGGTGGTCATGATGTTGCCGATGATGGTGATCGCCATGAGGTTCCAGATCAGCTGGCGAAACCGCAACAGTTGGGTCCGGACCCAGCCCATGCGCGTGGCGGGCTCCTCTTGGGGTGGGGCGAAGAAAAAGGCGGTCCCATGGCCTGCCAGTTCCACGACCGCGTTGGTCGATTCCGTCTCCGGACTGGCCACCACCATGGTGGTGGCGGACCGCTTTTCCTGGATCACCTCCACGCGCCCGTCGTCGAACACGAACAGAAACGGGGTCAGACGCGCATCCACGGAGCCGATCTCGCCGCGCTCCATCTTGTGGGTGAAGCTCAGGTTGGCCATGACGTTGCAAAGACCGGTCAGGTCCAGCTCTCCCATCAGATGGGGGATCGCCTCGGCGAGTTGACGGCCCGTGCCGCGCCAGCGCAAGGACTCCAACAATCCGCCCAGACAATGGGTGAAGCGGTTCTTGCCATGCATCTGGTCCAGAAGGAGGCGCCAGTCCTCCCGGTGCCGGGATGGGGATGCGGTTTCGTCCGAGGTCTCTCCGTCGGTGGGGATCGTCGGCGCCGGATCGTTCGGGTTCTCCCGAGCCGATGGGTCCGGGTTGGCCGCGAGCAGGGCGGCATGGGGCATCGCCGGAGCCGGGGCCGCGGGGTCGCTGGCTGGCGGGGCGGAGGGATTGAGGGCGTCCATGAAGTGGGCCAGAGGGGCGAGCGTCCCATCCGTGAACCGATAGCACCGGTCGGTGATGCGCAACAGGGAGGGGCGTTCCGAGACCAGCAGCAGCGTGCAGCGCCCCTTGAGGGTCTCCAGATGGTTGCGCAGCAGGATGTCGCCCGCCGAGTCGATGGCGGTGTTGGCTTCGTCGAACAACAGGATTTTCGGCTCCATGGCCAGCACGCGGATGATGGCGATGCGCTGGATGACGCCGGCGGGCAGGATGTCCGACACCCCTTCGCCGATCGGGGTCTGATACCCTTGCGGCATGCGCGCCACGATGGTATCCAGCCCCAGTTCGGTGGCGATCCGGAGGGCCGTGTGGTTGCGCGACTCGTTGAACATGGTGAGGTTTTCGAGCAGCGTGGCGTTGAACAGCACCCCGACCTGGGGCACGTAGCCGATGCCGGCGTGCAGATGGGCCGGCAGTCGGGTACGGTTCACCCCGTCGATGCGCACCTCCCCCCCGGTGGGCAGCACCGCGCCGGCGATCAGTTTCAACAGCGTGGTCTTGCCATCCCCGCTCTTGCCGATCAGACCGATGCAACGGTTCGGCTCGATGGTGAGGGTGAGATCGTTGAACAGAGGGGCGTCCTGGCCGAAGCGACAGGTGACGTGGTGCAGCTCGATCCCCCCTTCGAGCCCTTCCAGGGCGTCGGACTCGACGGGCGGCGGACGTTGCGGAAGTTCGAACAGTTCGTCGATCTGCGCCTTGGCCAACCGGGTCGATTGCAGCTTGGTCCAGCCGCGCACCAGGGTTTGCAGGGGTTGCATGATGCGACCGGCCAGCATGGTGCAGGCGGCCAGTCCGCCGGTGGTCATGTCGCCGTGGATCACCTGGAGCGCGCCCAGACCGACGATGAGGGCGGTGCTCGCCTGGCTGGCGAACGAGGAGAATACCGGGATGATGCCGCCGCGAAAGATGATGTCGTAGGTGTGGCGCAGCCCGCCGAGCTGCAACATTTCGTAGCGGCGCAGCATTTGCGCCTCCATGGCCATGGATTTCACGGCATGGATGCGGCTTAAGGTTTCGGTGATGAAGCTGAAGCGGCGCTGGTTGACGCGCATGTCGGTGTCGAGGGTCTTGTGGAGCTTTTCGCCCATCACCGAGGAGAAGATCGAGATGGCTCCCACCGAGAGCAGCGGGATCAACAGCAGGATGCCGCCGAGCTTGAAGGTCATGAACAGAAACAACAGCAGAAACGGGAGATCGAACAGGGCGATCATCGCCTGGCCGGAGTAGAGATCGCCGATGGTGTGGATGGCGTTCATCTGCTCCAGGTATTTGGCGCCATCGACCCGTTCGAATTCGCGGGGTTCGGCGAACAGCAGGCGGCGCAGCAGGCGACAGCTCCCCTTGTGGACGAAACGGGCGCCGATCCAGCCCACCACATGGGAGCGCAGGGTCTGGATGACGCCATCCACCATCAGGGCGATCAGCACGGTGATCACCAGCATCGACAGGGTGTTGAGTGCCTGGTTCGGAATGATGCGGTTGAACACCTGCATCAACAGCAGGGGGACCATCAATCCCAGTAAATTGATGAGCAGCGAGGTGATCCCCAGCACCACGATGGTGCCCGGTTGTCCCGCTCCTTCCGGCAGGCCGTGAATATCCTTTGGCATGAGACTCCTGATTGCATATAACCTGCATGATGGGGGGGCCTCACCCCCCGTACCATGGACCTCCCTTCGGGAGTTATCATGGTCAATACTCCGTATATACGGAGAGGTTCAGATCAATCAATGCTCCTTGAAGGCGTCGTGGACCGTGTTGAAAACCGGTTCCCACAGGATTTCGATCACCCGTCGCTGATCCAGGGAGATGTCCACCTGGGCGAGCATGCCGGGCAGGATCGGATTTTTGTCCGGGTCGTCGCCGAGATAGCCCTTGTCGAGGGTGACGATCCCTTTGTAATAGGCATCTTTCTTCTCGTCGAGCAGGGTGCTGGGCGACACCGAGGTGAGGACTCCCGGGATGCGACCGAAATAGACGAACGAATAGCTGCTCAACTTGATGGTCACCGGGGCGCCGACCCGCACCCGTCCGATATCCTTGAGGGAGATGTGGATTTCGATTTGCATCCGGTCCCGGACCGGCACGATCCGGGCCAGGATGCCGCCGGGTGGCACCATCCGCGAGGTGATGTTCACCTCCTGGGCGATGCCGCCGACCGGCGCGCGGATCGTCAGACGGGTGGCGCGATCGAGGATCTCCAGCCGTTGTTCGCGTACCTGGGCCAGTTCGTTGGTGATCAGGGTCATTTCGTCGCTGGCCTGGCGTCGGGCATCGGCTTCGGTCTGTTTGAGCCGGCCATGGGCCTCGGCGATGGCGCCGCGGATGTTTTCGATCTGTTTGTCGATCCGTTTCACCTCGCCGAGGGCGGTCTCCCTGGCCTTGAGGGTCTCCAGGTAGACGATGCGGGACACGGCTTTCTGGTGCAACAGGGTCTCGCGGATTTCGAGCATTCTGGAGGTCAGGGTGACCTGTCCACGGGCGGTGTCGAGAGCGGCGAGCAGGGATTGCAGTTCCGCGTTGCGTTGCGCGATTTGGGCGCGCACCACCTGTTTGGCGTTTTCCAGGGCGATCTCCTGTTCGGCCAGGGCCTGGCGCTGTCCATCGGCCAGCTTGCAGAAGCGGGCCGGGATCGGGGAGAAATCGGCCTCCCAATCCTCGGCAAAGGCCCGCGCGCGGATGGCCCGCGCCTCCAGTCCGGCGATCCTGGCGTCGATCTGCTCCAGTTCGGCGTTCACCTGGGTCCCATCGAGACGGAAAAGGGGATCATTCGCCTTGACGATGGCATTTTCGCGCACTAATACTTCCTCGATGATCCCACCCTCGAGGTGCTGGATGGTATGCACCGATCCGCTCGGCATCACCTGCCCCGGCGCGTTGGCCACCTCCTGGAGATGGGCCAGGAACGACCAGGCCAACAGGGGCAGAAACGCGAACAGGACGATTTTCCAGGTGTCGCGGATCAGGGCGGGCACGGCCACGTCACGGTGGTTGCCCGTGATCTCCAGGGGACGGATGTGCGTGGGTGGCGGATTGTCTGGAAAAAGTTTCATGCCGGATGGGCGCTTTCGAGGTGTTTTGTTCCTGATTGTTCGCTTGTGATGTTTTGATGCATCATTTCCAATTTTAATCGACAGCTTCAGATGAATGGATCGGATGAATAAGCCAGAGAGTCAATCGATTTCGATCGTCAGCCTGGAACGGGGCGGTTTGGGATCCGGATCGTCATCGCGAACCTGTTTCCAGACGGGGAAGCGTGGTTTCCGGTCGGGAGGGGTCGTCCATGCCGCGCAAGATTGACCTTACCGTCGCGCAGGCCACGGGACTGATTCAACGGTTTCTGCCGGGCCGTGCGGTGGTGAGGCTCCTGGGGGCCGGCAGTTTCGGCCAGGTTTTTCTCGTCGAGGACGAGGTGTCCCGCGCGGCGGTCAAGATCGTCCCCTTGAAGATGCGCGGTGCCATCGAACCGGAGGAGAACCATGAGTGGCGGCAATTGACCACCCAGTGGGACCGGTTGCATCACGCCAGCCTGGTGCGGATCCGTTCGTTTCATGAATACACCGATCCGGACCCCGTTGCTCCGATCGAGATTTACGGCCTGATTCACATGGATTACTGGCCGATCGACCTCTACGACTTCATCAAGCGTCTCAAGAAGTATAACCTCTATAACCCGGTACGTAAACGCCGTTTGCTCAATCGACTGGCACAATTGCTCCACCGGTTGCTCGCGGATGTGGGTTTGATCATCACGGATTTGAAATTGGAGAACATTCTGGTCTCGTCGCGTGATCCGGGAGTGATGGAGTTGGGGGTGATCGACACGGGCGGGATTTGCGAGGCACGATTGGCCGATTATTACCGGGTGATCACCACCGATTTCTTCAAACCCCCGGAACTGCTCGATCATCGCGTGACGCGCATCGATGAGGGGGTGGTGCAGTTCGGATTCGGTCTGGTGGGGTACTACATTTTGGAGGGGCGTTGGCCGGTGGCGGATTATGACTATCAGCAGCCGATCTGGGCCAAGATCACGCAACAGAAGACGTTGCGTTGGAGTGATGAAATCTTGAGCGCCATGCCGGGATGTGTGGCGGTCATCGAGCGTTGTTTGAACGAGGATCCGGCATCCAGGCATGCGGATCTGGCGTCGGTCGTCGCCGCCTTGCGCGCCGAGGATGCGGCTTGGGAAGAGGGTTTGAATCGGGAGGGGCGCGGACGGGTGCGGGCTGTGGGTCCGCCGGCGGCCCCGGAGCGCGGCAAGGAGCGGATCAACCGGGTGTGGCGCGAGCCTGTGACCGGCCAGGAGTTCGTCTGGATTCCGGGCGGGGGGTTCGACATGGGTCAATCCCCGGAGGAGGAGGCGCTGTTGCGGCGCTTCAACGACCTGGAGACGTTCGAAAAATGGTTCGGCGGGGAGTTGCCGCGCCATCGGGTGCAACTGGACGGGTTCTGGATGGGGCGTTTCCCGGTGACCCGTGGTGCGTTCCGGCTGTTCGTGGAGGAGACCCTGCATGTGACCGACGTGGAGCGCGCCCAGTTCATCCTGCGTTACAACCAGCGCGCCCATCAGGGGATGAACTGGCATCACTGGAAGAACACCCGTCACCATCAGGACGATACCCACCCGGTGATTCATGTCAGCTGGTTCGACGCGGTGGCCTTTGCCGACTGGTTGAGTCGGCGCACCGGTCTGCGGTTCGCGCTTCCCTCCGAGGCGCAGTGGGAGTATGCGTGCCATGGCGGCGGCCAGACCCCGTTTCACTTCGGCGCGGGCATCGACTCCTCCCTGGCCAACTACGACGGCACCGAACCCTATGGCGAGGGTCCCGTCGGGGTGAGGCGCAAGGGGACCATGCCATGCGGCACCTTTCCGGCCAACCGTTACGGGCTTTGCGATATGCATGGCAATGTGTGGGAGTGGTGCGAGGATCTGTTCGACAACCGTTTTTATGCCACGCCGGCGGCCCGGCAACGCAACCCGCTCCACCGCGGGGAGATCGGTTATCGCATCAAGCGGGGCGGGTCGTGGCGCGTCACGGCGGCCCTGGTGCGCGCCTCGCATCGCGGTGGCGCCTATCCGGATGTGGGCAAGGATGATCTGGGCTTCCGGTTGGTCCTCTCTCCCTGGGTGGCAGGGGGGATGGCGGGTGACGGGGAGACTCGGTGAACGCGGGTCGCGCAACGGGCGCTGGTCAGAGTGGTGAAACGTTTCTTTATGGAAGGTTGACAAGTCGCCCGTTTTCAGGGAAACTACGCGCCACCCCACGGAGAGATGGCCGAGCCGGCTGAAGGCGGCACCCTGCTAAGGTGTTATACTCGAAAGGGTATCGAGGGTTCGAATCCCTCTCTCTCCGCCATTTTCATCCACGACTCACCCCCTCCGGATCGGTTCGTTCATCACGCTCCAACCCCCTGTATCCTGGCTGACGAGGTTCGTGACTCATGGATGCGCCTCCCACGCAACACGGTTTTTACGCGATTCATGTCTTCTGCTGCGTCAACAGCCGCGCCCCGGACCATCCGCGTGGCGATTGCGCGCGCAAGGGGGCGCTGGATCTGCAAGGCCACTTGAAGTTCCGCGTCAAGACGCTTCCGTCCGTCGGCAACGTGCGCATCAACCAGGCCGGCTGCCTGGATCGCTGCGAGTTGGGTCCGTTGCTGGTGATCTATCCCGAGGGGGTGTGGTATCACTACCGCACCACCGCGGATGTGGATGAGATCCTGGAGCGGCACATTCTCAAGGGGGAACGGGTCGAACGGTTGCTTCTGGCCAACGACGCGGTTCATCCGCCGGGTTGAGTCGTCTGGTTTCGAGCGCAAGGAGCGCATGAGTCTCATGAAGCGGTTGTTCGAACTCTGGCCATGGATGCTCTTGATGGTGCTGATCGGCGGCGGCATCGGTGTGTACCACGCTCTGCCGCAAACCGCGCCCAAATCCCGTTTCCTTTCCGTGGATACCAACACCAACAAAACCCCACGCCTGCCCCTGGCTCCCCACGTCCACCAGATTCACGCCCGCCCGGACGAAACGATGATCCGTGCCACCTCCGGCATGCCGATGCGTTTTCGCCTGATGGACAAACGCACCCAGCGCATCGATCAGCTGGTGATCGCGGTGGGCGAGTTGCATGCCACGCCGTGGGGGGGATGGATCCTGCCGCGCGCCTATGCGCCGGATCTGATGATCCGCGAAGGGGAGGCGGTCCATGGACCGGAAGGGCACGTCAATCCGGCGGTGTGGGTGGAGTTGAAGAACCAGGACCGCAAGGCGTTCCACGAAGGATGGCTGTTCGCGCGTGATTCGGCCCAGACCGCCTGGGATCACCCCCGTTTCGATCTCACCTTTCTGGGGCCGGCGGACGGCAAGACCGACAAACGATGAGCCTGGAGCTTCCCTCCGACGAGATGCCGCATCCGGAAGGGGCGTGGCTTTCCGAGGGGGACGCCCGCGCCTTGCTGGCCCTGGTGGTGGCTGCCGAGGCGGGGGCGGGCGGAGAGGTGCCGGTCGGCGCCCTGTTGACCGACGCGGTGGGCAGACCCCTGGCCGCGCGTGGCAACGACTGCGTGACCGCCGCCGATCCCCTGGGCCACGCCGAGTTGCGAACCCTGCGTCTGGCGGCCCGCCGGGTGGGCAACTACCGGTTGGGCGACACCGCGCTGCATGTGAGCCTCGAACCCTGCCCGATCTGTCGCGCGGCGCTCGTCGAGGCGCGGGTGGCGCGGGTGACCCACGACGCCCCGCGCCTAGCGGATGAGGGGGATCGGAGGGGCAATGCGATGACTCGCGACGCTCCGCATGCCCCGATCGAAGGGCAAGGTGTGGTCTGCGCAGCTGATTCTGTTGAACTTTTAAGATTTTTTTTCCGGGAGCGGCGGATAGCCTTGAATCCGGATGGAGAATCTGCTTTAATACTGGATTCGATGACCAGTGCGGAGAGATGACCGAGCGGTTGAAGGTGCACGCCTGGAAAGCGTGTGTACTCTAACCAGTACCGAGGGTTCGAATCCCTCTCTCTCCGCCATCTGTTCCCATCACGACTTTTCGCTTTCGCGCCGGGGGGTTCCCCCTCGAGCGATGGAATCGCGGGCGGCGTTGATGGTCAGGTCATACGCGACGAAAACCCGTGAACCCCGTCAGGACCGGAAGGTAGCAGCGGCAGCGGGATCTTTCGGGCGCCGTATTCTACCTGACCGGAGCCGCCCTTAATTTTTTTCTGCCCTGGAACTCCCTCCGTGATGGGTGCGTTTTAAAGATCATTCGGAGGGCTCTGCTCGTGGCTGAAGCGGAGCCGAAGGGGGATCGTTCCGCATCGACAAAAATCCTAATTGTTGTCATAAATTCCAAAAGTTTTGGTAATTCCCGCCTTTTTGGGGTCCGAGCATGTCCTCTTATGTCGTGTTGGCGCGTCGCTGGCGACCGAGGAGTTTTGCCTCCCTGGTCGGACAGCAGCATGTGGTGCGGGCGCTGCGCAATGCCCTGGCAACCGGTCGGGTGCCGCACGCGTTTCTGTTTTCCGGAACCCGTGGCGTGGGCAAAACCACTCTGGCGCGGATTCTGGCCATGCGGCTCAACTGTCGCGAGGCCAAGGATGCCGAGCCGTGTGGGGTGTGCGACTCCTGCCAGGAGGTGATCGCCGGCTCCCATCCCGACGTGTTGGAGATCGACGCCGCTTCGCGCACCAAGGTCGAGCAGATGCGCGAGCTTTTGGAGTTGGCCCCCTACGCACCGGCCTCCTCGCCGTTCAAGGTGTTCATCCTCGACGAGGTGCATATGCTCTCCACCCAATCCTTCAACGCCCTGTTGAAGACATTGGAAGAGCCTCCCGCGCACGTCAAATTCATCTTCGCCACCACCGAGCCGCGCAAGATACCGGCCACCATCCTGAGTCGCTGTCAACGCCATGATCTCAAGCGGGTGACACCGGCCCTGCTCATCGACCATCTGGAGCATATCCTTCGCCAGGAGGGGATCGATTGGGACGCGGACGCCCTGGAAGCGGTGGCGCGTGCCGCGGACGGGTCGGTGCGCGACGGGTTGTCGCTGTTGGATCAGGTGATCGCCCATGGTTCGGGCGAGGTGCGTTTCGAGGCGGTGCGCGCCCTGTTGGGCTTGACCGATCTGGAGGCGGTGGAGCGGCTGTTGGATCGGATACTGGGCGGACACGGCCCGGAGGTGTTGGAGTCTCTGGCCCATTTTCACGTCGGCGGCGTGGAGCCGGTGGCGTTGATGCGCGATCTTTTGGATCGGGTGCATCGTCGGACCCGCGAACGGGTGCTGGGCGGGACCGCGAGCGGTGAGGGGCCGGGTCTGGAGCAGTTGCAGATGATCTACCAGACCTTCCTGAAGGGGGAGGGGGAGATCAAGCTGGCCGATCATCCGGCCCAGGCTCTGGAGATGGTGTTGTTGCGGGCCACCTATCTGCGTCCGATCCCGGAGCTGGATAAACTGATCGCCATGCTGGCCGGGGGTGGACCGGTGGCGCCTCCCGCTCCGGTGGCGCCTCCCGCTCCGGTGGCGCCTCCCGTCCCGGTGGCGCCTCCCGTCCCGGTGGCGCCTCCCGTCCCTGTGGCCAATCCGGCCTCTTCCGTGGCCGCGCCCGCGACCTTTGCACCCCGCTCCACGCCGGTCACCGTCGCGCCGGTGATCGTTCCGGTTCGGATGATCCCCGAAGCGGGAGGGACTCGTCCTTCCGACCCTTTCGGACGGGCGCCGGTTCAGGTGGAGAAAATGTTTTCCAAACCGGTCAAGAATAGCCCAACTCTCGATGATGGAACAGAAAAAAACACCGAGCCCCCCTCTCGCTCCGTGTCGGGGCGTGTCGCGGGAGCGTCCGAAGCATTGACATCCTGGGATCAACTGCTATCCTCCGCCACCGAGCATGCCCCGGAAGTGGCGCGCAAGATGCGTGGTCAGGTGGCCTGCATCGCCTTCGGCGTTCCGGAGGAGGGGGGCGAGGTCTGTCTGCGTTTGCGGTTGGTGGACGACTGTTTCGGTACGCCGGAGCGGATGCGGGAGATCCTGCGGGTCTTCCTGCACGAGCGCGGACTGAGCGGCATCCGGGTGGTTGTCGAACCTCCCTCATCGGAGCCGCGTCCCGAGACCATCCAGGAGCGGATCGAACGGGAGGAGCGGGAGTACCGTCGTCGTCTCGAGGAGAAGCTGCTCGAACGTCCGGACGCGCGACGGCTGATGGAGACTTTTTCGGCCCGGTTGATTTCCGTGGAACCTTTGCGTGGCGCGTCCGGTCCTAACTTCACGTACCGTGGAACTTCCGAGGGGAGGTCCGCGGTCCGGGGATGAGGTTTTTTTCCCATCATTCCAAGTTGACGGCGCGCCGGGAGAGCAGGCTATGAAGAACATCGGCGAGATCATGAAACAGGCCCAGGCCATGCAGGCCAAAATGGCCAAGATCCAGGAAGAGTTGGCGGCGCTGGTTCTCACCGGACATGCCGGGGGCGGCATGGTCCAGGTGGTGATGAACGGCAAGCAGGAGGTGATGCGGGTGCGCATCGATCCCTCGGTCGTGGACGCCGAGGAGATCGAAATGCTCGAGGATCTGGTGGCCGCGGCCTTCAACGACGCGCAGCGCAAAGTCCAGGAGGCCACCCGCGACAGCATGGCGCAGTTGACCGGGGGGATGAAGATCCCCGGACTGAATCTGCCGTTCTGATTCCAAGGCACGATCCGAAAGGCGGGAATACGACGGTGAAGGGATTGCCCTCGTTGGAACGGGCGGTGGTGGTGTTGTCGCGCTTTCCCGGCGTGGGCCCCAAGAGCGCGCGGCGCATGGTCCATCATCTGTTGCGACGCGGCCACGGGGAGACCAGCGAGTTGATCGAGGCCCTGGAGGGGGTGCGGGACCGGATTCGCGGTTGCGCGCGCTGCCACAACCTCGCCGAGGAGGATTCCGACGCCGGGGAGATCTTGTGCTGGATCTGCGAAGATCCCCTGAGGGACCGGAGTCGTCTGTGCGTGGTCGAGGAGCCCTCCGACCTTTTGGCCATCGAGAAGGCCGGGTTGTTCAAAGGGATGTATCATGTTCTGGGAGGCCGGTTGAGCCCTCTGGATGGGGTCGGGCCGGATGCTCTGAATCTGGCTTCCCTGGAGAGCCGATTGGCCGGGGAGGGGTTCGCGGAGTTGATCGTGGCGACCAATTCCACCGTCGAAGGGGAGGCGACCGCCCATTTCGTGGCCCGTCTGGCGGAACCGTTCGTGCCGTGCATCACCCGGCTGGCCCATGGACTTCCCATGGGGGGTGAGCTGGAATATATTGATGAATCAACGCTTTATCAGGCAATTGTCGGCAGACGAAATTTCAAGATATAAATATTGAGAGCGGTTCTCAGAAAAGCTTGAAATTTTTTTTGCAGTGCAATATACTTGCGTATCCATTGCCGTATTGGGTCATGCGAGCGTCATCATGGCTTCCGATGATCGACCCGCCGGTTCGGTACGAATTGGCACGCATGGCACCTCAACACCAGGAGGGCGTTTTCAATGAGCGAACAGGCAGCCCAATCTCAAGCGAACCACCGTTTTCCGGGGATTCCCGGTACCGGCGACGGCTCCGACGCGGTTTCCTATGTGGAGACGCGGGCCACGGATGGCGCCGCGGCCTACCCGATCACCTCTTCCACCAACATGGGTATCCTCTATCAGGTCGCGGTCGCCAACGGCGCGAAAAACGTCTGGGGCACGCCTCTGGCCTGGATGGAGCTGGAGTCCGAGCACTCCTCGGCCTCGGCCTGCGAGGGCTTCGCGCTGGCGGGCGGGCGAGTGACCAACTTCACCTCCGGGCAGGGGCTGATCCTGATGAAGGAGGTGCTCTACACCATCTCCGGCAAACGTCTGCCGCAAGTGCTCAACGTCGGTGCCCGGGCCCTGACCTCCCAGGCGTTGAACGTCCATGCCGGTCACGACGACGTGATGGGGGTTTCGGATTGCGGCTGGGGGATTCTCTTCGCCCACAGCGTGCAGGCCTCGGCGGACCTCTGCCTGATCGCGCGACGCGCCTCGGAGGCGGCCTTCACCCCGATGATGAATGTCCAGGACGGCTTCCTGGGTACCCACACCATCGAAAACCTCAACTTCCCGGAAGAGGGGTTGATCCGGGAGTATCTCGGCGATCCCCGCGAGCGGATGCGGGCGGTGTTCGATCCGGCCACCCCGGTGCAGATCGGCGTGGTGCAGAACCAGGATGCCTACATGCAGGGCAAGATCGCCCAGCGCTACTATTACGACAAGTTGCCCGGCATCATCCAGTCGGCCATGGACGAGTACCATGCCCTGACCGGACGCCGCTACGAACTGGCCCAGCCGATCCGCATGGAGGATGCCGAATACGCCATCGTCGCCATGGGAACCACGGCAGAGACCGCCATGTCGGCGATCAACGTGGTGCGTTCCCGTCTGGGCGTCAAGCTCGGCGTGGTGATCGTCACCTGCTTCCGCCCCTTCCCGGCGGCAGCGGTCGCCCGTGCCCTCAAGAACTGCAAGGCGGTCGCGGTGCTTGAGCGGTGCGACATCCCGACCCTGGTGGACAACCCCCTGACCACCGACATCGAGGCGTCGCTGGCCAAGGCGGCCATGGGATTGCCGGGCTTCGACAAGATCGAGCGCATGCCGGTGGTCTTTTCCGGCGCGGCGGGTCTGGGGTCTCGCGATGTCACCCCCGGCCACATGCTGGCCGTGGTCAGGAACATGCTCCTCGGACCGGTGGAGGGGAAACGCTATTTCACCCTCGGCATCGATCACGCCAGCGCGCTTCCCTTCGAGGAGGAGCCGGACGTGCGTCCGACCGGATCGTTCTCGGTGCGCGCCCACTCGGTGGGCGGTTACGGTTCGGTGACCACCAACAAGGTGATCGCCACCATGCTCGGCGACATCTTCGGCTTCAGGGTGCAGGCCGCGCCCAAATACGGTTCGGAAAAGAAGGGGTTGCCCACCAACACCTACCTCACCGTGATCCCGGAAGGGAAGATCCTCACCCACTGCGAACTCAAGCAGGTGGAGTTCGTGCCGTTGATGGATCCGACCACCTGGTACATGGGCAATCCGCTCGTGGGGCTGCAAGAGGGGGGCATCGTCTTCCAACACACCGACGAGACCTCGGCTCAGGCGCTCTGGGAGTCCCTGCCGCCTTATGCCAAGTATTTCATGAAGACCAACCGCATCCGCTTCTACGGGGTCGATACCATCCAGATCGCCCGTGAATCGTGTTTGAACGACTCCTCGTTGATTCAGCGCTTCCAGGGTGTGGTGCTGTTGGGCGTGTTCCTGCGGGTGACGCCGTTCCGCGAGAATGCCGGCATGACCGAAGAGGAGTTGTTCTCCAAGGTGGCCAAACCCTTGACCAAGTATTTCGGCAAGCGTGGCGCCAAGGTGGTGGAGGACAACCTCGCGGCGGTCAAGAAAGGGTACACGCGGGTCATGGAAGTGACCCCGGCCATCATGGACAGCACGCCGGATGAAATTCTTGTCCAGGGCAAAGAGGAGTGGGATGCCAAGGGCAAGGACGTGAACGCGTTCTTTATTTAAGGGTTTCGTGTCGGAAACGGTGCTGATCGTTTCCATGGGAGGTTCGTCATGACCCAACGTGCGTTGATCTATTCCGAAGCCACGCCCCAATGGTACGACGCCACGCGTGCCAGGGAGATTCTGAGCGCCTACAACAGCGGCGCCGGTTCCGGGCAGCCGGCGGATGCGTTTCTGGCCTGTTCCGTGGTTCCGGCTGGGACTGGCTCCTATCGCGATTTTTCCTACATCGCGCCGGACCTGCCCGAGTACGAGTCGGCCAACTGCGTCGCCTGCATGGAGTGCGTGCAAAACTGTCCGGACTCGGCCATCTGGGGCAAGGTGATCACCCCGGATGCCCGCGAGAAGAGCCTCGAGCTTTTCGCGGAGGAGGGTGATCAGGAGTTGATCACCAGCCAGCTGGTGCAGACCACCAAGTTCTGGAAGACCTACGAGAAGAAGAAGGGCAAGGGCAGCGACGCCTCGGGCGGCGCCTGGTTCGGGATCTTCATCGATCCGACCAAGTGCAAGGGGTGCGGCGAGTGCGTCACCGCCTGCGGCAGCCACAACGCCTTGAAGATGATCAAGAAAACGCCGGTTAATCTCCCGGACTACTTCACCCTCTGGGAGTTCTACAAAAAATCCCCGGAGACCCCGGAGATGTACATCAACCCGAAGCTCAAGGTGGACATCATGCTTCGGGATTCGGCCAATCAGTACGTGGGTGGCGCCGGCTCCTGCATGGGGTGCGGCGAAACCTCGGTGCTGCGTCAGTTCCTGGCCATGACCCAAACCAAGATCGGCAACAAGTACGGCATCGTGGCCAACACCGGCTGCAACACGGTGTACGGCTCCACCTATCCGTACAATCCGTTCCGTGCGCCGTGGGTCAACTCCCTGTTCGAAAACGCCGCCACCGTGGCCATGGGGATTCGCAGCCATTGGGACCAGGTGGGCAAGAAGGATCATCAGATCTGGGTGATCGGCGGCGACGGCTCCATGCTCGACATCGGTTTCCAGGCCCTGTCGCGCATGTTGACCTCCGGCATGAACATCAAGGCTCTGGTGCTCGACACCCAGGTCTACTCCAATACCGGTGGTCAGACCTCCACCGCCACCTACATCGGTCAGGACGCCAAGATGTCGGTGCATGGCACCCACGTCAAAGGCAAGTGGGAGCGGCGCAAGGAGATCGCCAACATCGCGATGATGCATCCGCACGTCTTCGTGGCCCAGACCGTGGGTCCGATGATCAACCACTTCTACAAGTGCATCGAACAGGCGTTGGAGTTTGACGGACCGGCCCTGATCAACGTCTACACCACCTGTCAGCCCGAGCATCAGGTGGCCGATGACCGTTCTTGCGAGCGAGCGATCCTGGCGGTCGAGTCGCGCGCCTTCCCGGTCTTCATCTACGACCCGGAGGGCGGACCGACCCTGGCTTCGCGTCTGTCGTTGCAGGGCAACCCGTCGATGCGCCGTGACTGGCACGTCAAGAAAGATGCGAACGGGGTCGAGAAGACCTTCGATTTCATCGAGTTTGCCAGAGGCGAGGGCCGTTTCCAGAAAAATTTCGACGCCGAGGGCAATCCCAGCGACGTGCTCAGACTCTCCCAGAAGGACCGTCAGCTCAACTGGCGTCTCTTGCAGGAGTTGGCGCGGGTGCAGAACGAAGATCAGATCGAAGAACTCGAAAGAAATGGATAACCGGCGCGAAAGTTTGCTATGATGTGGCACAGAGCATCGCCAGGCTATTCAATTGTTGACGGATCAAGGGGAAGGAGTGCAAGCAATGGATGATCGGGCCAAAACCACCCCGGATGGTAAAGCGCACGAAAGCGTCAATTTCAATGATCTGCGTACCCTCGATCGCCAGATCATTCAGCACGATGGCGTGTTCCAGGCCGATTTTCACTCCTGGCGGGTGGGCACCTTCTTTCAGAGGATCTACAGCACCACCCATCAGCGCGGCGTGGGGTTCGAAGCCTTCTGCCGGGCCATCGAGCCGGATGGAACCACCCGCTCGGCCACTTCGATTTTCTCGTGTATCAACGATCCGGAGCATGTGGTGCAGATGGACCGCATGCGCATGCTGTTGCACATGAAGAACTACATGGCTGCGGAGATCGACGACCGCTGGCTGGTCACCAACATGCATCCGCGCGTGATGCTCGGCGTGAAGGATCCGGACATCCAGTTTCTGGCCGATGTTCTCGATTACACCGGGTTTCCGCCGCATCAGTTGGTGATCGCGCTGCGTGAGCATGCCGGCAACTTCGAAACCGTGCTCACCCGCACCATCGATCAGCTCAAGGAGTTGGGCTGTCTGGTGCTGTTCGACGACTTCCGCGCCGAGTCGGCCAACCTGGACCGGTTGTGGCGTCTGTCGCCGGATATCGTCAAGCTCGACCACTCCCTCATCGTCAACGCCCTCAAGAGCGGTCGTGCCAAGCGCATGCTTTTCAAGCTGGTGTCGCTGATCCACGCTTCGGGCGGTCTGGTGCTCATGGAGAAGATCGAGACCGAGGAAGAGGCGTTTCTGGTCATGCGTCTGGAGGCGGATTTCGTCCAGGGTCGCTATTTCGGCAGTCTGGAAACCCGTGCCACGCGCCGCAGCGCCGTGGACTGGGATGGTGCGTTCCGCAACCTGTTGTCCCAGAGCGAGCGGGAGATCTTCAAGGAGGTCCATCACCACAATCTGGAGATGGGGCAGTACACCAACGAGTTCATGGAGTGTGCCTGGGCGGTCGCCGACGACAACCCGTTGGAAGAGGCTGCCGGACGCATTCTGCGCATGCAGGGTGTGGAACGGGTCTATCTGTTGGATCACAAGGGGTTGCAGGTCAGCCAGAACATCGTCCCGGAGGAGAAGCTCAAACGGGTCGATATGCGCTACAAGCCGTTGTGGGACTCCTATGGGGCCACCTGGACCCGTCGCAACAGCTTCCATTCCGCCATCCACAACCCTGGGGTGGTGCAATTCTCTCCGCCGTATCGCTCCAATACCAGCCTGAACATCTGCACCACGCTGTCGGTCTCCATTCGCAAGGGGAGCCATGTCTATGTGCTCTGCTGCGACGTGGAGTGGAGCGAAGACAAGATTTTCTGATTTTCTTTCCCGCATCATCGTGCCATTATCGTTGTAACCAGGAATATCATCGCCGACCCACCCGGACGAACCGTCCGGGTGGGGGAGCGGGTGATGCCATTCCGTTCGGATCGTGGTACGGACATGACAAGGGATTGAAAGAGAGCCATGAACATCGACTTGCTGGATATCGTGCGTGGTCAGTTGCGACGCACCCGCACCCCCCCCTCATTGCGTATCGACCTGCCGTTGAATGCCGAGGAGTCCGAGCCGGGCAAGGCCACGGGCGCCATTCTCAAGATGGCCGAATACGAGCAGGAGTTGCTGCTTTCGCCGCTGTTCACGCCGGTGCAGGGCGATCGGGCCGAGTGCGAGGCGGCTCTCGCGCCTGCCGGATTGAGCCTCGAGGCGCAAGGGGAGATGCTGGCGACCCTGGCTTCCGAAACCCTCTCCTGTCCGGTGCGGGTGGGCGGTCGTACCGGTTATCTCCCTCTGCCTGAGGTGGTGGTGGCCCGGTATCTGCGTTTGTTGGGGTTGGACCTCCCGGTTGACGAAGGGGTGGCGACCGCCATCGACCAGACCTTGACGGGCGATGCGCGCCATCTGGCCATGAGTCTGGCGCGACGTCCGGTCTGGAGCGGGCCAGCGGCGTCCGATTTGTTGCGTCTCCTGGTGCCGCACTGGGCGCGTCTGGGCACCCTGTCCGACGTGCGTCTGGCGTTTCTCACCGATTTTGTCCGCACCTACCGCTGTCGCACCGAGCCGGAGCTGATCCGGAGTCTGCGCAGTCTGCTCGAATCCTACCGCATCGACCCCGATCACCCCTATTATCAGAACCCCGCCCTGGAAGAGAAACAGGCGGAATCGATCCGTTCGCATCAGTGCGACGAGACGGTCCGTCTGCATCGCGTGAGCATGGCGCGGGAGATCCTCGAGGATTGCTCCAGGCAATCTTCCTGAATCCGACAGCCGTTGCGGGCAAGCCCCCGTGGCAGCCTGTGATCCATCGGATCCATTGGAAGAGATTTTCATGCGAGGCAAAATTAAGCTGTTTTTTTTGAATTCTTCCCATGACCCCATCCGTTGGCCCATGCAATCATCCGCAACTGCCGGATCTGGTATAAAAAATTGGCAGTGTGATCGGAAAATATCTTGATCATTGAGTTGATTGGCCCTATTTTACGCAGACTTTTCAGATCACTTCTGAAAATGTGGTGTCTGCGCTTTTTTTATGGTGTTTGGGTTGACCTTTTTCGGTCGGTTGTCCGGATGTGCGTCAAGGAGCGGAATGGCTTGACGGGTTCCGGGTGTGTGGTTGCCGCAAGATGGATTGTTTGAATTCTTAGAGGCTGTTTGGCAAAGGCCAAACAGCCAACGCGGGCCATGAATGGCCCGCCAAATTGCGCGGCAATTTGAGAAGCACGAAGCGATTTTTTTCGATTCGTGCAGGTTTGGTGGCCCCATGAATGGAATCATTAAAAATCCTTTTATGTATTGATTCTGTTTAATTCATAGCAAATTGTGCGTCAATCGGCAATCGTTTGGAAGGATGCAAGAAATCAGTGTGCACCGGATACCACGCTGAAGGTTGTATACCGAACAGGTCTGGAAGCCAGCCGGTTCGGGTGAATTCCGGATCGTTTATCGTCGTAAAATCAACAAGGAAATTGAGGAGAAAGTCATGAAACGCTTATTCACTGCTGGGGCCCTGGCATGCGGTTTGATGTTTTCCGGGAATCTTCTGGCCGAGGCGCGGCAGGATTTCGATCTGACCAATCAGACCGGCTATACGATCAAGGAGGTCTATGTCGGTCCGAGCAAATCCGATGATTGGGGTGACAACATCCTGGATGGCACCATGCCCGACGGTTCCACCCTGCATATGCGCTTCAGCCGTCCTTCGGGCCCGTGCAAATGGGATCTGAAGGTGATGTATGAAGATGGCGAAGATGCGGTTTGGTACAATGTGGATCTGTGCTCGATCTCTCACATCACCATTCATTGGAACAAGCAGACCGACGAGACCTCGGCCACTGCCGAGTGACGGGAGCCGACGGATCGCGCATCCCGATGGGAGGCATGACCCGGTGACCATGTGTTGGACGGTGTGAATTTTCGGGGGTTGGGATGTAGATCTCAACCCCCGATTCGTGTCCGGATATGTATTTTACCGGGGATCTCGTGAACTGGCGGGATGGGGGAGAACCCCCTCACCCCTCACCGTGTACCTCCCTTGCGGGAGTTCCACGGTAAACTGGCGGGATGGGGGAGAACCCCCTCACCCCCCACCGTGTACCTCCCTTGCGGGAGTTCCACGGTAAACTGGCGGGATGGGGGAGAA
>NZ_JBZVFG010000005.1:0-23288 GCF_058402785.1 Candidatus Magnetaquiglobus sp. | reverse complement strand
CCCTTGCGGGAGTTCCACGGTAAACTGGCGGGATGGGGGAGAACCCCCTCACCCCTCACCGTGTACCTCCCTTGCGGGAGTTCCACGGTAAACTGGCGGGATGGGGGAGAACCCCCTCACCCCTCACCGTGTACCTCCCTTGCGGGAGTTCCACGGTAAACTGGCGGGATGGGGGAGAACCCCCTCACCCCCCACCGTGTACCTCCCTTGCGGGAGTTCCACGGTAAAAAATTCTGCGTGACCTTGATCCTCGTGCCGGATCATGGCATTCTTTTGGCGTTTGGTCGGATATAAATGAATTATGGACGATTAATCGGGTTTATGGAATAAAGCCGACCTCGAACAGGTCATGGCGGATCATTGAATAATACGCTGCAAACATCGTCCACGGTCGCGATCCGTTACGACGAAACATGGTTGCAAGTCCCGTCCGGCAAGACCATTCTCTCCGCTCTCGAGGCAGTGGGAATCGGTCCGGTGCGCGGGGTTGGATGTCGGGGGGGCGTCTGCGGGGCTTGCGCGGTTCTTTTTCGGGTGCCATCCCAGACGCATGCCATGTCCGCTGGCCTGATGTGCCAGCAGACGGTACTCGATGGCATGGAAATTCTCCCTCTGCCGCACGTCCCGGTCAAAAAACAACCGCACCGCCTGGAACTCCCAGAGGATGAGACACCGGCGCATCACGTCCTGCGGCTCTACCCGGAAGTCAACCACTGCGTCATGTGCGGTGAGTGTGTGCGCATGTGTCCCATGGACCTTGATGTCATGGGCTATGTGGGCATGATCAAACGGGGGGACCTCAAATCCGCGGCGCGGGAGTCGTTCACCTGCATTCAGTGTCAGTTGTGCGTGATCCGCTGTCCGGCGAGCATCTCGCAGCCGAATGCGGCCCTGGCCGCGCGACGCTGGCTGGGCGCCCATCAGGAGCCCCGCGCCGAGCATCTGACCCGCATGGTCGAAAAGGTCGATTCCGGTCGTTTCGCCGCGATCTTCCGCTGGATGCGGCGCATGGATTCCATGGAGTTCCAGGCGCTTTATCTGCGTCGGGAGCGCGAACCGGACGAATCCCCTCCGGGCACCTGGTTGCCCGAGGACCGGACGTTGTTATAAGAGCCGCCATGTCCATCGCTCATCTGCAACCGTTTCCCGAGTCGTTGCGCGAGTCGATCCGCATGGTGCAGCGGACCCGCGATCAGCGTTTGGACCGTCGCCGCATGGGCGAGGGGATCGAACAGCTCTCCCTGTCCGACCGGAGGGCGCTGCTGCGGGAGTTTCATCCCGACCATCGCGAGGAGGGGTTCGGCATCCTCTCGGTGGGGCCGTCCAAGGGGAGTTCGGTTTCCCTGGAGATTCTGGCGCTGCTCGAGGCGCGTCCCCGTCCGGTGGTGCAACGGTTGCTGGACGAGACGGCGGAGCGACCTCTCGCGGTGGACATGACCACCGACGTACTGGTGATCGGTGGCGGCGGTGCGGGTGTGGCGGCGGCCATCGTGGCTGCGGAGGCGGGCGCCCGGGTGCTGATGGCCAGCAAACTGCGCCTGGGCGACTCCAACACCGTGATGGCCGAAGGCGGCATGCAGGTGGCGGATCACGAATGCGACTCGCCGGCGCAACATTTTCTGGATGTGATGGGTGGCGGGCATTTCAGCAGCGATCCGGACCTGGTGGAGGCGCTGGTCTCCGAGGGGCCGGCGGTACTGCGCTGGTTGGAAGAGTTGGGCATGCTCTTCGACAAGTACCCCACCGGGCGGATGAAGGTGCGACACGGCGGCGGCACTTCGCGCAAGCGGTTGCACGCGGCTGGGGATGTCACCGGCCTGGAGATGATGCGGGTCCTGAAGGATCGTCTGGAGTGTCTCAAGGGGATCACGGTGTTGCCGTTCGCGCCGGCAGTGGAGCTTTTGACCGACGACAACGGACGGGCTGCCGGCGCGGTGCTTGAACAGTTACCGAGCGGACGTCCGCTGGTGGTGACCGCCAGGGCGGTGATCCTGGCGACCGGTGGCATGGGGCGGCTGCACCTGAGCGGCTTCCCGACCTCCAACCACCACGGCGCCACGGCGGATGGTCTGGTGTTGGCCTATCGGGCCGGGGTGCCGTTGCGCGATTTGCGCAGCAGTCAGTACCACCCCACCGGGGTGGCCTTTCCGGAGAAGCTGGCCGGACTGCTCCTGACCGAGAAGTTTCGAGGTCTGGGAGCGCAACTCCTGAACCGGCATGGGGATGAGTTCGTCTTCAGCCTGGAGCCCCGCGATGTCACCTCGGCGGCCATCATTCGCGAGTGTTCGGAGTTCGGGAACGGGGTGAACGTGCCGGGCGGCGGGGTCGGGGTGTGGCTGGATATCCCGATGATCGACCTGATCCACGGACGCGGGACCATCGAGAAGGAGTTTCCCGGACGCTTCAAGGAGTATCTGCGTATGGGCTTGGATATCCGCCAGGTGCCGTTGCTGGCCTATCCGACCCTGCACTATCAGAACGGGGGCGTGGTGATCTGGCCGAACGGTGGCACCGACATGCCGGGGTTGTTCGCGGCGGGGGAGGTGACCGGGGGGGTGCATGGACGCAATCGCCTGATGGGCAACGCCTTGTTGGAGATCCTGGTCTTCGGACGGCGCGCCGGGACCTCCGCCGCAGCCTTCGCGGCGGGGGTGAAGGACCCCACCGAACCGGGATTGGGCCATCTGGAGGCGTTTCTGGAACAGTTGGAGGCGGTCGGAAAACAATCGGGCGGAACCTCGCCGCGCTTGTTGCCGGCTTACGGGAGGGTGACTCCCATCTAGGGACTGCGTGAGGCAGGGCGTGTGGACATTGACCGTTGGAGCGAAACAGGTGAGAGACTATGAATATTCATGAATATCAAGCAAAAAAGATCTTGGCCGGTTTCGGGGTGAAAGTCCCGCGGGGTCATGTGGCCTTCACCCCGGACGAGGCCGTGGCCGGTGCGAAGGCGTTGGGTTCCTCCGTGTTCGTGGTCAAGGCGCAGATCCATGCCGGTGGCCGTGGCAAGGGCGGTGGCGTGAAGGTGGTCAAGAGCGTGGACGAGGTGCGCGAGGAGGCCCGGCGCATGCTCGGCATGACGCTGGTCACCAAGCAGACCGGTCCGGCGGGCAAGGAGGTGAAGCGGATCTATGTGGAGGAGGGGTGCAACATCGCCCGTGAGCTTTATCTCGGCATGGTGATCGATCGCGCCACCGGGCGCGTGACCATGATGGCCTCGACCGAGGGCGGCATGGAGATCGAAGAGGTGGCGGCCCGCACGCCGGAGAAGATCCTGAAGGAGGCCGTCGATCCGGCGGTCGGTTTCCAGGCGTATCAGGCGCGCAATCTGGCCTTTGGGCTGGGTCTGGTGGGTCCGCAGGTGAACAAGGGTGTGCAGTTCATGACCGCCCTCTACAACGCCTTCGTCGCCACCGACGCCTCCCTGGCCGAGATCAATCCTCTGGTGGTCACCGGGGACGGGGACGTGATGGCGCTGGATGCCAAGATGAACTTCGACGGCAACGCGCTCTATCGTCATCCGGATATCCGCGAGTTGCGCGATCTGGACGAGGAGAATCCCCTCGAGGTCGAAGCCTCGCGGCATGAACTCAACTACATCAGCCTGGAGGGCTCCATCGGCTGCATGGTCAACGGCGCCGGTCTGGCCATGGCCACCATGGACATCATCAAGCTCAAGGGGGCCGCGCCGGCCAACTTCCTGGATGTGGGCGGCGGCGCCACCACCGAGTCGGTGACCGCAGCCTTGCAACTGATTCTCTCCGATTCCAGCGTCAAGGGTGTGTTGATCAACATCTTTGGCGGCATCATGCGGTGCGACGTGATCGCCGATGGCGTGGTGGCCGCCGCGCGCAAGGTCGATGTCAAGGTGCCGTTGGTGGTGCGCCTCGCCGGCACCAACGTGGATCTGGGCAAGGAGATCTTGAAAAAGTCGGGTTTGGCGATCATTCCCGCAGATGACTTGGACGATGCCGCCACCAAGGTGGTGGCGGCCATTCAATAAGGAGGGTTTTCGATGAGCATTCTGGTTGACAAGAATACCCGTGTGATCTGCCAGGGTTTCACCGGGGCCAACGGGACCTTCCACTCCGAACAGGCGATCGCCTACGGCACCCAACTGGTCGGCGGCGTGACGCCAGGCAAGGGGGGCACGCGCCATCTGGATCGTCCGGTGTTCAACACCGTGGCCGATGCCGTGCGCGAGACCGGCGCGGATGCGTCGGTGATCTTCGTGCCGCCGCCCTTCGCGGCGGATGCCATCATGGAGGCCGCGGACGCCGGCTTGAAGCTGGTGGTCTGCATCACCGAGGGAATCCCGGTGCTCGACATGGTGAAGGTGAAGCGGTTTCTGTCCGGTGGCGCCACTCGTCTGGTGGGGCCGAACTGTCCGGGCGTGATCACGCCGGGCGCCTGCAAGATCGGCATCATGCCGGGTCACATCCACAAGGTGGGCAACGTCGGCGTGGTGTCGCGTTCCGGCACCCTGACCTACGAGGCGGTGGCACAGACCACGGCGGTCGGGCTGGGTCAAAGCACCTGCGTGGGCCTGGGCGGCGATCCGATCAACGGCACCAATTTCATCGACTGCCTGTCGATGTTCCAGGACGATCCGCAGACCGAGGCGGTGATCATGATCGGTGAGATCGGCGGGACCGCCGAGGAGGAGGCCGCAGCCTGGATCAAGGAGCACATGACCAAGCCGGTCACCGCTTTCATCGCCGGTGCCACCGCGCCCAAGGGCAAGCGCATGGGTCATGCCGGCGCGATCATCTCCGGTGGCAAGGGGACCGCCGCTGAAAAGTTCGAAGCATTGGAAATGGCGGGTGTTCACATCGCCCGTTCACCCGCCGAAATGGGTGTCGTCGTCAAGCAGTCGATGAGGGGGTAGTTTGATTCAAGTGCCGTTCCGGCTCGGGAGCGTCGGAACGGCCATACTTCAAGCAAGGAGAGGAACGCTCGATGTCCAAAGCAAATGACCTGATCATCCGGGTCGCCGGAGAGGGAGGCGAGGGTATCGTTTCCACCGGTGACTTCGTGGCCGCGGCCTGCGCGCGGGCGGGGTTGGAGGTCTACACCTTCAAGACCTTCCCGGCGGAGATCAAGGGTGGTTACGCCATGTACCAGGTTCGGGTCAGCTCCGAACGGGTGTACAATCAGGGCGACACCTTCGATGTCTTCTGCGCGTTCAACGGCGAGGCCTATGAACTCAACAAGCATCTCCTGACACCGGGAACCGCTTTCGTGTACGACTATCCGGGCGGCGACTTCGAGCCGGAGATTCCGGAAGGGGTGATCGGCTATCCTGTGCCGATGTCTCAGGCGGCCAAGGATCTGGGCTCGTACCGTTCCAAGAACATGGTGGCCATGGGCGCGCTGTCGGTCCTCTTCAACATCAACGAGGAGACCCTGCGGCAGGTTCTGACCAACAAATTCAAGAAGAAGGGCGAAGAGATCCTCGGCTTCAACCTCAAGGCCTTCGAAAAGGGCAAGGAGTTGGGCGCCGCGATCCAGAAGGTGGACAACTGGCGCGTGGCCGATGCCGTGGATCCCAAGGATGTGATCATCATCTCCGGCAACGACGCGGTGGGCATGGGCGCGATTCTGGGCGGCCTGGAGTTCTACTCCGCCTATCCGATCACGCCGGCCACCGAGATCGCCAAGTTTGTGGCCACCCACATCCCGAAGTTGACCGGCACCCTGGTTCAGGCCGAGGACGAGATCGCCTCGATCGCCCAGGTGTTGGGTGCCTCGTATGCGGGTCGCAAGTCGATGACCGCCACTTCGGGTCCGGGCCTGTCGCTGATGAGCGAATTGTTGGGCATGGCCTCGATGGGCGAGATCCCCACGCTGGTGGTGGACGTGCAGCGCGGCGGTCCCTCCACGGGTCTGCCGACCAAGCACGAGCAGTCGGACCTGTTCCTGGCCATCCACGGCACCCACGGCGATGCGCCGCGCGTGGTGCTGTCGGTGGAGGACGTGAAGGACTGCGTGGACATGACCGTCGATGCGCTGAATCTGGCCGAGGAGTTCCAATGCCCGGTGATTCTGCTCTCCGATGGCTCGCTGGCCTTCTCCACCCAGACGATCCCGGCTCCCAAGCCGGACAGCTACACCATCGTCACCCGCAAGCGTTGGGATGGCGAGGGGAAGTATCAGCGTTACGCCATGACCGATGACCTGGTGTCGCCGATGGCTGATCCCGGCACGCCGGGTGGCGAGCACATCGCCACCGGTCTGGAGCATGGCCCGAGTGGCTCTCCGTCCTGGTCGGCGGACAACCACGAGGCGATGCATCGCAAGCGGTTCGGCAAGATCCAGGGCCTGGCCGAGAACTACAAGCCGGTCGAGATCGACGGCGACGGCGAGGCGGATGTGGGCATCATCACCTGGGGCAGCACCATCGGCGTGGCCCGCGAGGCGATCGCCCGTCTGCGCGCCGACGGTTACAAGGTCAAGGGGTTCTATCCCAAGCTGATGTGGCCGATGCCGGTGGCACAGTATGAAGCCTTTGCCAAAACCTGCAAGAAGATCCTCGTGCCCGAGGTGAACTTCCAGGGTCAGTTGTCCCATTTCATCCGCGCGGAGACGTCCATCCGTCCCATTCCCTACACCGTCTGCGGGGGTCTGCCGTTCAATCCCGCGATGATCGTGAATAAAGTGAAGGAGGTGCTGTAATGTCCATCGCCGCGTTGCACAAAAAGGAAATGGCGCCGAAGGATTACAAGTCGGACGTGAATGTGGTGTGGTGTCCGGGCTGTGGCCATCACGGCATTTTGAACGGGATCATGCGCGCCCTCTCCGAGTTGGGCGTGGATCCGACCAATCTGGTGAACGTTTCGGGCATCGGCTGCTCGTCGCGTACCCCGTACTTCATGCAGTCCTACAAGATGCACACCCTGCATGGTCGCGCCGGACCGGTGGCCACGGGCGTGCAGCTGGCCCGTCCGGAGCTGCTGGTGTGCATCACCGGCGGCGACGGCGACGGCTTCGCCATCGGTGGCGGTCACATGCCGCACATGGCGCGCCGCAACGTCAATATGACCTACATCTTGTTCGACAATGGCATCTACGGTCTGACCAAGGGTCAGTATTCGCCCACCTCTCGCCGCGAGTTGAAGGCCTACACCACCCCGTATGGCGGTCCGGATGATCCGATGAATCCGCTCTTGTACATGCTCACCTATGGGGCCACGTATGTCGCCCAGGCCTTTGCCGGCAAGCCCAAGGTGTGCGCGGATCTGATCAAGGGGGCGCTGGAGCACAAGGGCTTCTCCTATGTGAACCTCTACTCCCAGTGCGTCACCTACAACCGCATCGACACGATCCAGTACTATCGCGATCTGATGAAGGAGATCCCCGAGGGTCACGATGTCACCGATCTGGGGGCGGCCATGGATATCGCCCGCGGCGATGGCGAGGGGCATCGTCCGATGGGGTTGTTGTACAAGGTGGAGCGCGAAACCCTGGACGAGCGTTTGTCCGCCATCGTCAAGATGGTCAACGGCACGCCGGATTATGATCGGAACAAGATCGTCAATCTGTACCGTCCGTGAGGTGATGTCGTTGGGTTGTTGATTGCCGGTCCGGGGGTGGTGATCGCCCCCGGACCGAATCATCGGAGGATCTCGCGATTTTCGTGGTGTTTTGTTTGCCAGATACCATGGACGGTGTGTGGAACCTGTGTTAAAGTGTCTGTAGTACAGGGTCAATCAACTTGATATTTCTAATATTAACGAATTCGCATGCAACGTTTCGTCACCAAAACCGCCTTGATGGAAGCCTTCGGTCACGCCGACGGCTCCTTGCGTGACGCGGACCTCTCCTTCATTCACATCGCGGGCGTGGATCTGTCCGGCATGAACCTCTCCGGGGTGAATCTTTCCGGCGGGGTGCTGAGCGATGTCAATCTTGATGGCTGCGATCTGACCGGCGCCCATGTGGTGGAGTCGCAATTCTTCCGCGTCACCATGCGTGAAACCCGCATGCCGCACGCCCTGTTCCAGAGGGTGGAGATGGATCAATGCTCCCTGGAGGGGGCGGATGCCACGGAGGCATCGTTTTTTTTGAGCACCATGCCGCGCATCGATTTCCGCAACGCGGTGCTGGTGAAGGCGCAGATGCTCCAGACCAATCTGGATCAGGCCGATTTCACCGGCGCGAACCTCTCCCAAGCCCAGATGCGCGAGTCTTCGCTCGAGGCGACCCGTTTCATCTCGTGCGATCTGCGGGGGGTGGATTTTCGCAAGGCCAATTTCCATCACGCCGAGTACCATCACGTCTGCACCGACGATGCGTTGTACTACGGCAAACCGCCCTGGGGGGGCGAGACGATTCCCGGTCGGGACTGGGTGCGGGATCTTCCGGTCTTCGACGGAGAGTAGCGGGATCTGGGGCCAAGGGATCCGATGGGTATGGATGGCGATGTGAATCTCGTTGCGGCACGGCGGCGGCTGGCTTTTCTGGCCGGGAGGCGGTCGATGGCCGAGATGGAGCGCATTCTGGAGCGTTTTCTGGAGCGCGAACTCGCCGGGCTGGATGACCGGGCTTGTGCCGGGTTTTTAGAGTTGCTCGAGGAGTCGGATGCGGATCTTCTGGATTGGATGGGCGGCATCAAGCCGATACCCGAGCGGATCGACCGGAGCTTGATGGCGCGTCTGGGTGCGCATACCCGCGAGCATTCGTGAGAGGACGCGTCGGGATGGTGGAAAAATTGGCGAAAAAATCATTTTAGGGTATGACAAGCACGCCAGGATGGTTTAGTATCGAAAAAATTTGTCAACTTTACAATTGATTGAAATCAATATCGTTTATCGTCGTTTGTCCGACTTGTTTCAGCCACGTGATTGTTCATTGTATCCAAAGGAGTTTCGCATGAATCTGATCTTTATGGGCCCTCCTGGTGCCGGCAAGGGCACTCAGGCGCGGCGCATCGCGGAAAAGTATGGCATTCCGCAATTGTCCACCGGTGACATGCTGCGCGCGGCGGTCAAGGCCGGCACCCCGGTCGGCCTCCAGGCCAAGGCGGCCATGGAGAGCGGCGGTCTGGTGACCGACGCGATCGTGGTTGGCATCATCGGGGATCGCATCGGCGAGGCGGATTGCGCCAAAGGTTTCATTCTGGACGGGTTTCCGCGCACCGTCGGCCAGGCCGAGGCGCTGGACACCATGTTGACCGAGCGGGGGCTGAAGATCGATCAGGTGATCGACATCACCGCCGCCGACGAGGCTCTGGTCTCCCGCATCACCGGACGCCGCACCTGCGGCAAGTGCGGCGAGGGGTATCACATCGAGCACAAGGCTCCGGCGGTCGAGAATGTTTGCGACAAGTGCGGCGGCGCCCTGGTCACCCGCGCGGACGACACCGAGGAGACGGTGCGCAACCGTCTGACCGTCTATCATGCCCAGACCGCGCCGGTGCTGAATTTCTATCGCGGCAAGGGCGAGATCAAGGTTGTGGACGGCATGCAGGACATGAACGTCGTGTTCGATGCCCTGTGCGCCATCATCGGCTGACGGAGCCAAGTCGCGTGCGGTTGGACCGAATCCGGCCTGCGGCGCGCGAACTTACCGTGCATCTCCCCTGCGGGATGGGAAGGTGGGGCGAGAGGGGTTGGCTCCCTTCTCTCTGAGAGGCGGTTTGGTGGTTCCCGGCATGGAATCACCAAACCGGCACGAATCAGAAAAATAACGATTCGTGCTTCTCAAATGGCTGCGCAATTGGGCGGGCCATGAATGGCTCGCGTCGGCTGTTTGGCATTTGCCGAACAGCCTTTGACACGTAACACAACCCGCGCGAGCGGGAATGAAAACTCATTTTTCGGATAAGGGGTTTGAGGCTATGGAAATATCGATGGGGGCGTTGTTCTTTTCGATACTGTGCGGAATAGGCGCAGTGGCATACGGGTGGAAGACCCGTGAGTGGATTTTGGCCCTGCCCACCGGAACGGACCGGATGCGTGAGATCGCCGGAGCCGTGGAGGAGGGGGCGCGTGCCTACATGAAGCGTCAGTACACCACGATCGGTTATGTGGGTGGTGTGCTGTTCATGTTGATGGCCATGTTCCTGGATGTCGCCACGGCGCTTGGTTTCGTGGTGGGCGCGGTGCTCTCCGGTCTGTCCGGCTTCATCGGCATGGGCATTTCGGTCAAGGCCAACGTGCGCACCGCCGAGGCGGCCAAGAACGGTCTGGATGCCGCCCTGCAGGTGGCCTTCCGCGGTGGCGCCATCACCGGCATGCTGGTGGTGGGTCTGGGTCTGCTGGGGGTTGCGATCTTCTTCTGGCTGCTGTTGAAGCTCGCCGGCGGAACCACCATGGCGATGGTTCTCAAGCCGTTGGTGGGCGTGGCCTTCGGTGGTTCGCTGATCTCCATCTTCGCCCGTCTGGGTGGTGGCATTTTCACCAAGGGCGCGGATGTGGGCGCGGACCTGGTGGGCAAGGTCGAAGCCGGCATCCCCGAGGATGACCCGCGCAACCCGGCGGTGATCGCCGACAACGTGGGCGACAACGTGGGCGACTGCGCCGGCATGGCCGCCGACCTGTTCGAGACCTATGTCGTGACCGTGGTGGCCACCATGCTGCTGGGCGCCCTGGTCATGCCGACGTTCGGCAATGCCGTGATCTATCCGCTGGTTCTGGGCGGCGTCTCGATCATCGCCTCCATCGTGGGTGTCTATTTCGTCAAGTATCTTCCGGGCAAGAAGATCATGACCGCGCTCTATCGTGGTCTGATCGTCTCCGGCATCATCGCCGCGGTCACCTTCCTGCCGATCACCATGTGGATCATGGGCAAGAACGGCATGTACAGCGTCGGCGGGCTCTACGGAGCGGCCATGATCGGCCTGGCCCTGACCGCCGCCATGGTGATGATCACCGAATACTACACCGCCACCGAGTTCCAACCGGTGCGCGATATCGCCAAGGCCTCCGAGACCGGCCACGGCACCAACGTCATCGCCGGTCTGGGCGTCTCCATGAAGGCGACCGCCGCCCCGGTGATCGCGGTGTGCGCCAGCATCGTCGCCGCCTATGATCTGGCCGGCCTTTACGGCATCGCCGTGGCCGCCACCTCCATGCTCTCCATGAGCGGCATCATCGTCGCCCTCGACGCCTATGGCCCGATCACCGACAACGCCGGCGGCATCGCCGAGATGGCCGAACTGCCCTCCGAGATCCGTGACATCACCGATCCGTTGGATGCGGTCGGCAACACCACCAAGGCCGTCACCAAGGGGTATGCCATCGGTTCCGCCGGTCTGGCCGCCCTGGTGCTCTTCGCCGACTACACCCATGAACTCGGACGCTTCGTGGAAGGCATCACCTTCAACCTCTCCGATCACATGGTCATCGTCGGCCTGTTCATCGGTGGCATGATGCCGTATCTCTTCGCCGCCATGGGCATGGAGGCGGTGGGTCGCGCGGCGGGCGCCGTCGTGATCGAGGTGCGTCGTCAGTTCCGCGAAATCCCAGGCATCATGGAAGGGACCGGCAAGCCGGACTATTCCAAGGCCGTGGACATGCTGACCAAAGCCGCCATCGCCGAGATGATCGTCCCCTCGCTGCTGCCGGTGCTGGTTCCGGTGCTGGTCGGCTTCCTGCTCGGGCCCCAGGCCCTGGGCGGCGTGCTCATGGGTACCATCATCACCGGCATCTTCGTGGCCATCTCCATGACCACCGGTGGTGGCGCCTGGGACAACGCCAAGAAGTACATCGAGATGGGCAACTTCGGCGGCAAGGGTTCCGACGCCCACAAGGCGGCGGTCACCGGTGACACGGTGGGCGACCCCTACAAGGATACCGCCGGTCCGGCGGTCAACCCGATGATCAAGATCACCAACATCGTGGCTCTGCTGATCGTGGCCCTGATCGTCTAATGGTCGTGAATCGCCCCTGGAATCTCCCTTCGGAGATTCCAGGGGTCGCACTTGCAGGATGGGGGATCCCTCCGACCGTGGACCTCCCTGGCGGGAGTTTTACGGTAACTTGGCATGATGGGGGGAACTCCCCCCTCACTCCCCTTACCATGGACCTCCCTTCGGGAATTCCACGGTATTGATGGGGGCTCAACACTGTTCTGGTTGAATTCCGACGCGGGCTTTTCGAGTTCGCGTTGGCTGGGAGAGAGGGGGCTCCTCCCTGGCATGAAGAACCTTCCTTCCCAAGCGGCGCGCGGTTTTTTGGAGATGGGGATCCAGAGCATGCCGGCGCCATCCGAGAGTCCCCCCGGAGTCGCCCTCCGGTGGTTCCAAGCGGCAGGAGATGCACTCCGTTCCGGGGTCGTCGCCCCCACGCGGATTCAAGTCCATTTCCTGGTCGATCCAATCGTCACAGCAGATTCACAGAGTCAAGGAGCTACAATCGATGTCACAACCGGATATCATTTACACCAAGGTCGATGAAGCGCCGGAATTGGCCAGCGGCTCGTTCCTGCCGATTCTCCAGAGCTTCACCCGCGCCGCCGGCATCACCATCGGCACCAAGGATATCTCCCTGGCCGGACGCATCATCGCCAGTTTCCCGGAAAATCTCACCGAAGCCCAAAGACAACCCGATGATCTGGCCGAATTGGGTGAACTGGTCAAGACCCCGGAAGCCAACGTCATCAAGCTCCCGAACGTCAGCGCCTCGGTACCGCAACTCAAGGCGGCCATCAAGGAGCTGCAATCCCAGGGGTACGCCATTCCGGACTATCCCGAGGATCCCCAGAGCGATGCGGAGCGCGAGGCCAAGGTCCGTTACGACAAGATCAAGGGGAGCGCCGTCAACCCGGTGCTGCGCGAGGGCAACTCCGATCGTCGCGCCCCGCTTTCGGTCAAGGCCTATGCCCAGAAGAATCCCCACAAGATGGGGGCCTGGAGCCCGGACTCCAAGACCCATGTCTCCTCCATGACAGGCGGTGATTTTTTTGGCAACGAGAAGTCCCTGACCGTCTCCGCCGCCTCGGCGGGGAACGCCCGCATCGAGTTCGTCGGCGCCGACGGCTCGGTGAAGGTGATGAAGGATAAGGTTCCCCTCAAGACCGATGACGTGATCGACGGCACCTTCCTGAGCGTCCAGGCGTTGCGCGCATTCCTCAAGGAGCAGATCGCGGAGGCCAAACAACAGGGTGTGCTCTTCTCGTTGCACATGAAGGCCACGATGATGAAGGTGTCGGATCCGATCATCTTCGGTCACGCGGTGACGGTCTTCTTCGAGGAGGTGTTCACCAAGCACGCGGCGTTGATCGCCAGGCTCGGCGTGGATCCCAACAACGGCTTCGGCGACCTGCTTGCCAAGATCGCCACCCTGCCGGATGCCGAGCGTCAGGCGATCGAGGCGGACATCCAGGCCTGTTTCGCCAACGGACCGGCTCTTTACATGGTCGATTCGGATCGCGGCATCACCAATCTGCACGTTCCCAGCGACATCATCGTCGATGCCTCCATGCCCGCCATGATTCGCAACGGCGGCAAGGGTTGGGGTCCGGATGGCAAGGCCAACGACACCAAGGCGGTGATTCCGGATCGTTGTTACTCCGGGGTGTACGACGCCACGATCAACTTCTGCAAGAAGCATGGCGCCTTCAATCCGTCCACCATGGGCAGCGTGCCGAATGTCGGCCTGATGGCCCAGAAGGCCGAGGAGTACGGATCCCACAACACCACCTTCAAGGCTCCTGCCGATGGCGTGATGAAGGTGATCGACGCGGCGGGAACCGTGTTGATGGAGCATGCGGTGCAGGCCGGGGATATCTGGCGCATGTGTCAGGCCACGGACGCCGCGATTCGCGACTGGGTGAAGCTGGCGGTGACCCGTGCCCGTCTCTCCGGCTGGCCGGCGGTGTTCTGGCTTGACGCGGCCCGTCCCCACGATGCCCAGTTGATCGCCAAGGCCGAGGTCTATCTCAAGGATCACGACACCACCGGGTTGGATCTGCGCATCCTGCCGCCGGTGGATGCGGCCATCTTCTCCTTGCAGCGCATGAAGGATGGTCAGAACACCATTTCCGTGACCGGCAACGTGTTGCGTGACTATCTGACCGATCTGTTCCCGATTTTGGAACTGGGCACCAGCGCCAAGATGCTCTCCATCGTCCCGCTGATGCAGGGGGGCGGTTTGTTCGAGACCGGTGCCGGGGGTTCGGCTCCCAAGCATGTGCAGCAGTTTCTGGAAGAGGGGCATCTGCGTTGGGATTCGCTGGGCGAGTTTTCCGCGTTCGGGGCTTCGCTCGAGCATCTGGGACATACCCGTGGCAACTCCAAGGCCCTGGTTCTGGCCAAGACCCTGGATCATGCCATCGGCATGCTGCTCGACAACAACATGTCGCCGGGTCGTGCCGTGGGTGAGGTGGACAACAAGGCCAGCCACTACTACATCGCCAAGCACTGGGCCCGTGCCCTGGCCGATCAGGACGAAGATGCCGGGTTGAAGGCCCATTTCGCACCGATCGCCGCCGCGCTCGAGCAGAATGACGCCACGATCTCCGAGGAGTTGAAGATTGGAGTGGGATCGCCCATCGACGTGGGTGGGTATTACCATACCGATCCGGTCAAGGTGGCCAAGGCGCAACGTCCGAGCGCCACCCTGAACGCCATCATCGGTTAAGGGGTGGTTTGAGGTCGAATCTGGCCGCTTATCCGGGCTGTTGTGGCCCGGAAAGAAAGGCTGGGCATGGATCTGAATGATTGCAATTCGGGCCATGAATCCGTATTCTATGGGTTCATGGCCCTTTTGTTTCGTGGAACCTCCATCATGGATGGGCACGGTCGGGGGCTCAACCTCTCTATTTTGTCGAGGCGCGCTTGATGGAAAACCGACTCAGTTTCATGCCCGCGCAATACCGTCTGGGCTGTTCGTCGATCGATACCCAGCACGAGTTGATCTTCGCCATCTATCACGAGTTGTTGCGTTCGTTGGATCAGGGGGAAGATGGGTATGATCTGGCCACGGTGTTTTTGTGTTTGAACGGCTACACCGCGACCCATTTCAAACACGAGGAGACTTTCATGCGCTCCACCGGTTTTCCGGGCATGGAGGATCATCTGCACGAGCATCGCTCGCTGGTCAAACAGGTCGGGTTGTTTCGGGAGCGGTTCGCCAACGCCGGTTCGGCCCAGGCCGAGCGGGCCATCGCCCGGGAAGTGGCTTCATTTCTGCTGATCTGGCTGGAACATCACATCGCCGAGGTGGATCGGGAGTTGTGTGCCTATCTTTTGGTATATGCGCAGGAGTTTCCGGAGCATTTTGATTCAACTCATTCTTTGTAATCCATTGGGATTATTTCTTACTTGATGATGGTCTTTTGGTGAATAATGCGATATTAACAGACGATCATTTATTCTTTTAATTTTTAATTTCTTGCTTTGCAAGAATATTGTACTTGTTTAATCTGCTTGCAATTTTCAGAAATCTACAGGATAATTCATCCCATCTATATGGCTGGTGGCGGGTTTGTCACAGTCGTCCCTTCCTTGATCCGGTTGGTCTTTGGTTTGTTCATGATGTCGTCTTTCAAATGTCGTGGAACGTTGTTCAAAAGTCCCGTGGATTTGTCTTGAGGAGGATCCTTCTCAAGACAAATCCGGTTATTGATTCCAGTGTGGAGCTTATCGTATGAGTATTTCCGAGATCTATTGTGATACTTTTGGCAATATTGTCGTCACCGGCAATATCGTGCGCATCGAGTTGGCCACACTCGATCCGTCCCAATCCGATGCCAACAATCCGAAGATGGAGACCCGTTCGCGCCTGATCATGCCGTTGGATGGTTTTTTGCGTTCGTTCGCAAGGCGCAACGTCCGAGCGCCACCCTGAACGCCATCATCGGTTAAGGGGTGGTTTGAGGTCGAATCTGGCCGCTTATCCGGGCTGTTGTGGCCCGGAAAGAAAGGCTGGGCATGGATCTGAATGATTGCAATTCGGGCCATGAATCCGTATTCTATGGGTTCATGGCCCTTTTGTTTCGTGGAACCTCCATCATGGATGGGCACGGTCGGGGGCTCAACCTCTCTATTTTGTCGAGGCGCGCTTGATGGAAAACCGACTCAGTTTCATGCCCGCGCAATACCGTCTGGGCTGTTCGTCGATCGATACCCAGCACGAGTTGATCTTCGCCATCTATCACGAGTTGTTGCGTTCGTTGGATCAGGGGGAAGATGGGTATGATCTGGCCACGGTGTTTTTGTGTTTGAACGGCTACACCGCGACCCATTTCAAACACGAGGAGACTTTCATGCGCTCCACCGGTTTTCCGGGCATGGAGGATCATCTGCACGAGCATCGCTCGCTGGTCAAACAGGTCGGGTTGTTTCGGGAGCGGTTCGCCAACGCCGGTTCGGCCCAGGCCGAGCGGGCCATCGCCCGGGAAGTGGCTTCATTTCTGCTGATCTGGCTGGAACATCACATCGCCGAGGTGGATCGGGAGTTGTGTGCCTATCTTTTGGTATATGCGCAGGAGTTTCCGGAGCATTTTGATTCAACTCATTCTTTGTAATCCATTGGGATTATTTCTTACTTGATGATGGTCTTTTGGTGAATAATGCGATATTAACAGACGATCATTTATTCTTTTAATTTTTAATTTCTTGCTTTGCAAGAATATTGTACTTGTTTAATCTGCTTGCAATTTTCAGAAATCTACAGGATAATTCATCCCATCTATATGGCTGGTGGCGGGTTTGTCACAGTCGTCCCTTCCTTGATCCGGTTGGTCTTTGGTTTGTTCATGATGTCGTCTTTCAAATGTCGTGGAACGTTGTTCAAAAGTCCCGTGGATTTGTCTTGAGGAGGATCCTTCTCAAGACAAATCCGGTTATTGATTCCAGTGTGGAGCTTATCGTATGAGTATTTCCGAGATCTATTGTGATACTTTTGGCAATATTGTCGTCACCGGCAATATCGTGCGCATCGAGTTGGCCACACTCGATCCGTCCCAATCCGATGCCAACAATCCGAAGATGGAGACCCGTTCGCGCCTGATCATGCCGTTGGATGGTTTTTTGCGTTCGTTCGGAATGAGCAAGCAGGTGGTGGATAAATTGACCGAGGCCGGCGTCTTGCGTCGCAATCCGGCGGTGGAGGGGAGTGCCGCCCCGACGCGTTGATGGGACGCGAGGGGGGGTGGGTTGTTTATTGACTTGTCCGTGGGGGAGAGGCTCGGCGGACGACGACGTGTCTTGAACGAGCGGGATGTTCGCCATGAAACAGTTCTTGCCACAGGGATTTGTCGCGCAATCCCTCCTTGCGCCATGGGTGAATCACGAGATCCATCTCAAGATTCCGCCGGGCGCCGCCTCGATTCTCCTTCCGGACGGCTCTTTTCTTCTCCAGGGCGAATACACCCAGGATGGTCAGGATCTGCTGATCACCAACCCGGATGGCGCGATGATCCGCATCGAGGGATATTTTTCCCTTGCTTCTCCCCCGGATCTGGCTTTGGACAATGGCTCGGCGCTTGTTTTTGCGACTGTTCGGGCGTTGACCTTTTCCGTGGACCAATCGGTCGTGGTGGCCGGTCCCGGCGCACCCGGCGTGGCGGAAGTCGGTGAGGTGGTCGGCAAGGTTGCCACCATGTCCGGCACGGTCGAGGCCAGGGGCAGGGACGGGGTGGTTCGCTCCCTCAAGGAGGGAGATCCGATCCAGGAGGGGGATCAGCTTTCCACCTCGGCGGAGAGCCTGGCCCAGTTCGTGATGAACGACGGCACCACTTTCCAGTTGGGTGAATCGGCTCGCGCCCTGATCGATCAGTTCGTCTTCAAGCCCGAGGAGTCCAAGGGGCAGTTCGGAGCCACGGTGTTGACCGGTGCGTTCCGGTATGCCAGTGGCCAGATCGGGCAACTCCATGCCGGCAAACATACCCTGATCAAGACCCCGACCGCGGAAATCGGCGTGCGCGGTAGCGAACTCATGGGCGAGGTGGTGACCGACGGCAGCACCACGGTGGTCCACAACGCCGGTATTCTCGAGATCGCGGATATCCACGGGCAAGGGATGGTGGTGCTGTTGAAACCGGGCACCGCCACCGTGGTCAAACTGAGCGGTGGACCGCCGGTACCGGTATTCCAGGCGCCCGAGGCGTTGATGAAGCGCCTGGAGGGGCAGGTGTCGTTCCAGGCGGTGATTCGAGCCAAGGAGACGGAGAAACAGCAGCAACTCGAGAAACCGCAGGAGAAGCCCGGACAGACCACGGACAAGGATCATGCCACCGATCCCAAGGCCACCAAGGAGGAGAAGCAAGGCGAGGAGTCCACCGGGCAGTCCGGGGGAGAGAAGCCCTCCGAGGAGAAGCCGCTCGAGGAGAAGCCGCTCGAGGAGAAGCCCAAGGAGGAAAAACCGGGTGCGGATGCAAAGGGGGGCGAGGTTACCTGGGAGACCCTGCAAACCAAGGTGACGCAGGCGGAGATCAAGGCGTTCGCCGAAACCCTGTTGGTCGCGATCGCCAAGGTCGAGGAGGCCACCAGGCAGATCACCCCGGATAAGGCGGCTCCGCCCGAGACTCTGAAAGTCTCCTTGGGGGAGTATCAGATCGAACTGATTCCATTTATCAACCATGCGCCGCTCCTGCCCGCCGTTGCCAATCAGGTGGCCGCGGAGGATGTTGCTTTTACCCTGAATCTGGGTGGCAGCGTGGATCCGGATGGTCAGGATGTCACCTTGAGCGCGAAGTTGGTCGGTGGTGCGTCCTTGCCCGCCTGGTTGAAGTTCGACGCGACCTCCGGACGGTTCACCGGAACGCCCTCCAACAGCGATGTCGGCAATCTCTCCATCCAGGTCACGTCCACGGATCCTCTGAATTTATCCACCAGTCAGGTTTTCAGCCTCACGGTGGCCAACGTCAACGATGCTCCGGTGGTCGCGTACGGGGTCGCCATGGCGGTCGCGCGATCCGAACGGGCCGTGCTGATCAAACAGGTGGGGGATCATTACGTCGCGCAACTCGCGGACGGCTCTCCTTTTGCGTTCACCGTTCCCGGCAACACCTTTCTGGATGTCGACCAGTCGGTTGATCCGAACGAAGCGTTGACCCTGACCGCGACCCTGGTGGATACGGACGGACATCAGATCCCCCTGCCGAGCTGGATGCAGTTCGATGCGACCACGGGCCGATTGACCGCGGATGGCATCACCCCCGCGCAGTTGGGCAGTTACAGCGTGCGCATCACCGCGACCGACCGGGCCGGGGCGCAAGTGTCGGATACCTTTTCGCTGGTGGCGCGGATGGCGGATGCCCCCCAGGCGGATGTGGGCGTCGGCTATTTTCTGGACAGTGCCGTGGGTGGCATCACCTATTACGCCGACGACATCGAGGGTCAGACCGACGCACAGGGACGCTTCACCTATCATCCGGGGGAGAAGATCGTCTTCAAGCTGGGGAATCTGGTGCTTGGCCAGGTATTGACCGGCGAGGGTACTTCGGTGATCGTCACACCGGTCGATCTGGCGAGTGGCTCAACGGGCACGATCAACGACAACATCCTCACCAATCTGTTGCGGCTGTTGCAGACCCTGGACAGCGACGGCAATCCGGACAACGGGATCACGATTTCGCCCGCCACCATCGAACACGCCCAGAATCTCGAACTCGATTTGACCTTGGCGCCCGAGGCTTTTGCCAACGATACCCAGCTCAAGGGGTTGCTGGCCGAGGTGGGGATCCCCGACCTGATTCCGGTCGAACAGGCGTATTCCCATTTTCGTGATTCGTTGACCCCGGTAATCGGGG
Organism: Candidatus Magnetaquiglobus sp.; assembly: GCF_058402785.1. Classification (NCBI taxonomy): domain Bacteria; kingdom Pseudomonadati; phylum Pseudomonadota; class Magnetococcia; order Magnetococcales; family Candidatus Magnetaquicoccaceae; genus Candidatus Magnetaquiglobus; species Candidatus Magnetaquiglobus sp. The sequence goes on along the minus strand of NZ_JBZVFG010000005.1, from coordinate 3,590 downwards.
AAGGGGGCGCGGATCCCCTGGTCCTGGCGTTGGCGGAGAACAGTACCGGGATCGAGACCCTGGCTGCGAGCAGCGTGCATGCGCATGCGGATTTGAGATGGTCGATCTCCGGTGGCACGGATGCGGATCTGTTTGCCATCGATCCGGTAAGCGGCGCCTTGTCTTTCAGGTCCGCGCCGGATTTCGAGAACCCGAGCCACGGGGTAGGCGGCCATGTCTACACCTTCACGGTGACCCTCACCGATCAAGGGGGGGCATTTGCCGCGGACACGGGTGCGCGCCCCACGGTCTCCCGGTCGGTCGAGGTCACGGTCACCAACCTCAACGAATCCCCGACGGTCACCTCCGGGGGTGTTGTTTCGTTCGTCGAGAACGGCACGGGCACGGTATATCAAGCGACGGGAAGCGATCCGGATGCCGGGACCGCCCTGGTCTGGTCGCTCTCCGGCGCGGATGCCGGGTTGTTCGAGATTTCGGCGGCGGGTGCCGTGCGTTTCAAGAGCGCGCCGGACTACGAATCACCCGCCGATGTGGGTGGGGATCACGTTTATGACCTGGTGGTGACCGCCTCGGATGGTTTTCTCGCCGATTCACGCGCGGTGGCGATCACGATCGTCAATCTCGACGAGGTGGCGCCCATCTTCACCTCGGGTACCACCGCGACCACCCTGGTCGAGAACAGCGGCGCCAATCAGTTCGTCTATACCGCGTTGGCGACCGACAACAAGGATTACAGTGCGGGGGTTACCTACAGCCTCAAGGCTGGAGGCGATGCGACGGCTTTTTCGATCAACGCTGCGACGGGCGCGGTGCAATTGATCGGCAATCCGGATTTCGAGTCGCAGCCCGGTTATGCGTTCACGGTGGTCGCGACCGATGGGGCGGGCCATGCCGTGGAACGAGCCGTGACCCTGGCGATCACCAATCTCGACGAGGTGGCGCCGACGATCACCTCTTCCGCCACGGCCACGTCGATATTGGAGCAGAGTGGCGCGGGGCGGGTGGTTTATTCGGCGCTTGCGACCGATGTCGGGGATGTGAGCGCGGGCGTCACCTACAGCCTGAAAGCGGTGGATGATTTCGCGTCTTTCTCCATCAACGTCCTTTCCGGTGCGGTCACCCTGATCGACAACCCGGACTTTGAAACCAAATCGGGTTACTCCTTCACGGTACAAGCAACCGATGGCGCCGGGCATGTCGCCGAGAAAGCGGTCTTTTTGGCGATCACCGATGTGAATGAAGCGGTGTTGTCGATCACTTCGGGCCCGACCGCCACGCCACTTGCCGAGAACAGCGGTGCCAATGTGTCTGTTTACACCGTGGTCACGACTTTTGCGAGTGGCGTGACCTACAGACTGAAAACCGGCGTGGGGGATGCAGCGGTCTTTTCGATCGACAGCGCAACCGGTGTCGTGACGTTGACCGTCAATCCGGACTTTGAAGCCAAGGGGAGCTACGGCTTCACGGTGGTGGCGACCAGCACGGCTGGGAAGGCGGTGGCGCAGGCGGTGACCCTGGTGATCGCCAATCGGGACGAGGTGGCCCCGATTTTCACCTCGGGCGGGACCGCGACCACGATTAACGAAAACAGCGGCGCGGGTCAGGTGGTCTATTCGGCAGTTGCCAGCGATTCGGGCGATGTGAGCGGTGGGATTACCTACAGTCTCAAGTCAACCGGTGATTCGGGATCCTTCTCCATCAACGCCACGACCGGCGCGGTGACCCTGACCGGCAATCCGGATTACGAGACCCAGTCGAGCTACAGCTTCACCGTGATCGCCTCGGACGGGGTGAACGCCGGGGTGGAACAGGCGGTGACCCTGGCGATCGCCAATCGGGACGAGGTGGCCCCGGTTTTGACCTCGGGCGGGACCGCGACCACGATTGATGAAAACAGCGGCGCGGGTCAGGTGGTCTATTCGGCAATTGCCAGCGATTCGGGCGATATCAGCGCGGGCGTGACCTACAGCCTCAAGCCGGTTGATGACTACCTTGCCTTCTCCATCAACGCCACGACCGGCGCGGTGACCCTGACCGGCAATCCGGATTACGAGACCCAGTCGAGCTACAGCTTCACCGTGATCGCCTCGGACGGGGTGAACGCCGGGGTGGAACAGGCGGTGACCCTGGCGATCGCCAATCGGGACGAGGTGGCCCCGGTTTTGACCTCGGGCGGGACCGCGACCACGATTAACGAAAACAGCGGCGCGGGTCAGGTGGTCTATTCGGCAGTTGCCAGCGATTCGGGCGATGTGAGCGGTGGGATTACCTACAGTCTCAAGTCAACCGGTGATTCGGGATCCTTCTCCATCAACGCCACGACCGGCGCGGTGACCCTGACCGGCAATCCGGATTACGAGACCCAGTCGAGCTACAGCTTCACCGTGATCGCCTTGGACGGGGTGAACGCCGGGGTGGAACAGGCGGTGACCCTGGCGATCGCCAATCGGGACGAGGTGGCCCCGGTTTTGACCTCGGGCGGGACCGCGACCACGATTGATGAAAACAGCGGCGCGGGTCAGGTGGTCTATTCGGCAGTTGCCAGCGATTCGGGCGATGTGAGCGGTGGAATTACCTACAGTCTCAAGTCAACCGGTGATTCGGGATCCTTCTCCATCAACGGTTCGACCGGCGCGGTGACCCTGACCGGCAATCCGGATTACGAGACCCAGGGGAGCTACAGCTTCACCGTGATCGCCTCGGACGGGGTGAACGCCGGGGTGGAACAGGCGGTGACCCTGGCGATCGCCAATCGGGACGAGGTGGCCCCGGTTTTGACCTCGGGCGGGACCGCGACCACGATTGATGAAAACAGCGGCGCGGGTCAGGTGGTCTATTCGGCAGTTGCCAGCGATTCGGGCGATATCAGCGCGGGTGTGACCTACAGCCTCAAGCCGGTTGATGACTACCTTGCCTTCTCCATCAACGGTTCGACCGGCGCGGTGACCCTGACCGGCAATCCGGATTACGAGACCCAGGGGAGCTACAGCTTCACCGTGATCGCCTTGGACGGGGTGAACGCCGGGGTGGAACAGGCGGTGACCCTGGCGATCGCCAATCGGGACGAGGTGGCCCCGGTTTTGACCTCGGGCGGGACCGCGACCACGATTAACGAAAACAGCGGCGCGGGTCAGGTGGTCTATTCGGCAGTTGCCAGCGATTCGGGCGATATCAGCGCGGGCGTGATTTACAGTTTGAAAGCGGGTGGTGATTCGGGCTCCTTCTCCATCAACGGTTCGACCGGCGCGGTGACCCTGACCGGCAATCCGGATTACGAGACCCAGGGGAGCTACAGCTTCACCGTGATCGCCTTGGACGGGGTGAACGCCGGGGTGGAACAGGCGGTGACCCTGGCGATCGCCAATCGGGACGAGGTGGCCCCGGTTTTGACCTCGGGCGGGACCGCGACCACGATTGATGAAAACAGCGGCGCGGGTCAGGTGGTCTATTCGGCAATTGCCAGCGATTCGGGCGATATCAGCGCGGGCGTGACCTACAGCCTCAAGCCGGTTGATGACTACCTTGCCTTCTCCATCGAGGGTTCGACCGGCGCGGTGACCCTGACCGGCAATCCGGATTACGAGACCCAG
>NZ_JBZVFG010000004.1:0-126163 GCF_058402785.1 Candidatus Magnetaquiglobus sp. | reverse complement strand
CATGTGGTGGAGTTGCAACGGGATATCAAAGAGCTGGATGCCAAGATCGAAGCCACCAAGGCCGATCTGCAACGGGATATCAAAGAGCTGGATGCCAAGATCGAAGCCACCAAGGCCGATCTGCAACGAGACATCAAGGAACTGGACGCCAAAACCGAAACCCGGCTCAAAGAACTGGAACTCCGCATGGTGATCAAAATGGGCGCCATGATCATTGGCGGCATCGGCTTGCTGTTCGGCCTCATGCGTGCCTGGCCGCTCCCGGTTCAGTACGTCGCACCCGCCACCCAGGCAATGCCCATTCCCGCCCCTCCTCAGCCCCCACAGGCGATTCCAGCGCCGGGGGGAAGGTGACTCCTTCACCTCCTCCGCGATCCGTCCCGCCCGCCTGACCGCACGCTCGATGGTGCGGCGGATCAGGCCGTGGCCGAGGTCAAGGATTCTCGTGGACGGAACCAGATGGAATCGGATAGAGTATTCTGGAAGATTTCAACCAGGAGGAAACGCCATGTCCGCTCTTGCCGCCGCCTTCGACACCCACAAATTCGTCAAGCAGATGATCGCTACCGGTTTCACGGAAGAGCAGGCCGAAACGCAGGTGAATCTGTTGACCGATATCCTCGGATATCAGCTCTCCACCAAGGCGGATGTAGCCAAGATGGATGTGCATGTGGTGGAGTTGCAACGGGATATCAAAGAGCTGGATGCCAAGATCGAAGCCATCAAGGCCGATCTGCAACGGGATATCAAAGAACTGGATGCCAAGATCGAAGCCACCAAGGCCGATCTGCAACGGGATATCGAAGCCACCAAGGCCGATCTGCAACGAGATATCGAAGCCACCAAGGCCGATCTGCAACGAGATATCAAGGAACTGGACGCCAAAACCGCAGCCACCAAGGCCGATCTGCAACGAGACATCAAGGAACTGGACGCCAAAACCGAAACCCGGCTCAAAGAACTGGAACTCCGCATGGTGATCAAAATGGGCGCCATGATCATTGGCGGCATCGGCTTGCTGTTCGGCCTCATGCGTGCCTGGCCGCTCCCGGTTCAGTACGTCGCACCCGCCACCCAGGCAATGCCCATTCCCGCCCCTCCTCAGCCCCCACAGGCGATTCCAGCGCCGGGGAGGTGACCCCCCCCGGAAGGCGTGCGGCCTCCTGGGTGAATTCACAAAGGCCAGCCCCCTGCTCAATGAGGGCCTTGGCATCCTCTCTGCTTCTCCTCTCTGCTTCTCCGAGCGGCTTTGAGTGAAACCTCCGGATAGGCTCCCAGAGCGAGGACTTTTTGCTTGGAACCAAATCGGTAAGCAAGCCTCCATAGCTCGATCCGGCAACGGTTATGTGCAGATACAATCCGCCACCATCTGAATTTTTTTTTGGTTCATTCAGAAGGTTTTGTCTGTTTGAGGGCAATTTCCGTGAGAGGCATGTTGGTATCCTTGTTGGTATCGTCATGCTGAACGATCAAAACTCAGACTCGATACCAACAAGGATACCAACAAAATTCGCGGATGCAAGCGGACAAATGCGGAATGGTGCGGAAGATGGGAAGCCGCTTCTTGTTGATTTTATGAGATTTGCGGACGAGTGCGGAAGTTTACGGACGACAAGGGATTCACATTTATCGGCAATTGTTTGAATCTGAACGATTAAATGTAACTCTACATTCAAACTACACACGATTCTACACACAAAAAATTTTGCTGCATTTTTTGTCAAAAAGCCAACACCTCCGATTTTGTCCCCATCCAGGGTGAATGCCGCTCCTGATGCGGGAACATTTGGCCCACAAAATCGGGATCACGCCCCGCCCCGATCACCTCCTTGAGAATGCCGCCTTCCCTGGCAGCCGTATGCATGGTCTTCGCGCCAGCATCAACCCTGGCTGGCGTGGGACTTCTGCATCAACTCCACCGCGTACTTCAAGGCGTCCTCGACCCCTACAAGAATCCAGAACAACCCTTTCGCTGCGTCCGGGTTCCGAGAGTCAATGTTGTCGTGGAAACCATCCACGCCTACGATGTCGCGAACCATGGTCAGGACATTTCGGACTCGGCCAATGGTGTCTATGGGGGAGTTGCATTCGATGAAGGGATTTTCGGTCATGGCTTCTGTCTCCTGTTCAGGGAAGGTGGATGGACCGGGTGTTGAACACCGACAGAAGACGGCGAGTTGATTTCCCCTTGCGGGGTATTGTATTCGCTCCCACCCGGCCACGATGACGCAACGGTGCGAACCGTGACGATCTCAGGGCACAAAAAATCCGCAGGGTCTGACGGGTGCGGATCCGCTTCTGTAGGGGTGTTCAGCCCCGTGGATGCAACGTGAATCAGGCCGTGGCCTGGGTCAAGGATTCTCGTGGACGGAACCAGTTAGAATCGGTTAGAGTATTTTGGAAGATCTCATCCAGGAGGAAACGCCATGAGCAGCGCCATTGCCATTCCGTTTGATACGCTGGCCTTTGTGAAAAAGCTGGAAACTGCCGGGGTGCCCTCGCCGCAAGCCGAAGCCCAGGCTGAAGCACTTTCGGACGCATTTCAGAAGGTAGAGGCAACCAGACTCCAAGAGCTGGCCACGAAAGGTGACATTTTGCGTCTTGAGCGCGACATCAAGGAACTTGAAGCCAAGATCGAAGCCGCCAAGGCCGATACCATCAAGTGGACCGCCGGAATGTTCGCCGCGCAAACCGCCTTGATCATCGGTGCCATGTTCGCCGTCATGAAGATGAACCAGCCCCCCGCGCCAGTCTATCAAACCCCGCCCGCCCAGGAGATGCGCCTTCCTGCTCCAACCCCGGCGCGGTGATATCACCTGGAAATCATCCCCGCTTCCGCAACCGCGAATCCCGTTCCACCTCCGGCGCGAAATTGCCGATTCGCTGACTTACAAGAAATCGCTACAGCGCGTTGCTGCTTGGGTGGATGATGGGTGTACGTCCAACCAGGAAAACGCGCTCCTGGGGCTTCTGGTGCGGAGTGCTGACAGCTTTGACAAAAATCCGAATTCCGCGCTCACAAGAGTTTGGCGGGGTACGCGGTCCCTGGCTTGAGCGTTCCAGAGATCCAACCGGCCTTCCCGCGCCCGGTTTGCCCGTTCACCTGGGTGTTCACCTCACCGGGTGTTCACCAGGGTGTTCACCCGATTTCCCCCCTGACAGTAGCGGCCCGCCGGGGTTCGAATTTACCCGCGCCGCGTCACTCTCCAGGAGGACCCGGAATTATCCGGGGGGCAGCCGTTCGCGTTGATCCAAGAGCCATTGCGTGACGCGATTTGACTCCGGCGAATTGTTGTGCTTGTCCGGGTGCGTCAACTTGATCAGACGCATCATCATGCCTGCCCACTCGTCCACCGTCGGCAATCGCGGGTCGGCCATGATGGTCACTTGTGGCCCGTGGCTGGCGGATCCTTGCTCGTCCTTGGATTTGCGCCAGCATGGGTAACAGATCCGCTCCCATCCCTGCTTCGGGTAGAAGGATCTGCCGCAGTCGTCGCACTCCCGTGCGGCGTGTCCGAAAAAATCACCCCAAGGTTTGGTCATGGCTCACCCCTCCGTCCAGGACGTAGCCGAATCCAAACCTTCCGCCAATCCGCCAATACTTCCGCCAATGACTGGCGGACGCATGGCCAAGGCGGGGTCGCCAGACCTTCCGCCAATGGCGAGGGGGTATAAGGGGGATTGGCGGAAGATTCGATTGGCGGAAGAAAATGGCCATCAGAACCCCCCGTTCTGATCGGGTGTCGGTCCCGATCCTGGACGGCGAACGGTAAAACCCTCCTTGAGTTTGTAATCGGCGGTCCGGACCATGGAACGAAAAATCACCTGATCACGTTCAAGTTCACGCATGATCCGAACGAACCGTTCGGGGTCGAGACTCTCCGGAAACCCTGGAGCGTCTTTCATCAACTTGAACGACGTTGCTGGCCCGGTCGTTGCCGTCGGCAACCTTTCCCCTCGAAGATCAAACGCGCCGATGATGTCCACCAGCGCATGCCGCACCTCGGTTTCGTCCGTCGCGCTTTCCTGGCCGGCACCGCTCCCGAACACCGGCACCCCGTCCGCGCGCCAGTGCAGATGGATCGGATCGGCCAAAGGTCCGAAGTTCGATTTCTGATGCTCAATGGTCATCGAACCGCCTTTGCTGGGGATCAGGCTTAAACGTGACCTCACGCTGTTGTGCCAAGCGGTCGAACCTGAAAAATCTTGTGCGGTCTTCGCGATGGCCGCCGGTTTTGAGACGTGCCCCAACAGCAAGACAGCGCGGGTCGGTCCAGCCAGACGCGAGCGGATATCCCGCAGGAATCCGCGTACATGCGCTCGTTTGATCTCGTCGCCGTCGAAAACGTCCGAGGCATTGTCCAGGATCACCAACCCCGGATCGAGTCGTTGAACCATTTCGGCAATCTGATCGAGCGTCCGGGTTGGTAGGCACCGTTGCTGGACGGTACGATGGAGCGCGGCATCCATGTCGGAGAGGTCCAGCAAATGCAGTCGGTCGCGCAGCTCTTCCGTGTCGATGCCATGCGCGCGGCAGATGCGTCGCAGCCGATGCCGCAGGGTTCTCCCAGGGTCTTCGGCACTGATGAACAGCACTGCCCGCGGCCTTGTGTGAAAAGGTCCAAACGCTTTTCCAACCGTGACGAAGGCGGCGAGCAGGAGCGCGACATAAGATTTTCCGCTCCCGCCGTGTGCAGAAAGCAACGCCACCTCGCCGTGCGGCAAGATCCGGTCAACGGCGAATGTCGGTTCGTCGGTCGGGTCAACTGCCAAGCTGAAATCGATCAGGTGGGAATCGAGCGTGACTTGTTCGTCAGGCTCCAGCGCGCTCGCCTCGGCCTCGGCATCTTCACCACCCTCCGATCCAACCGGTTCCGCCGCCTCGATATCGAGCTGCACCGCCTTGAGTCCATGGAGCATTGCCAAATCATTGAAGTCGGTCACCCCCTCCGGTCGATCCGGCCCGAAGTTCGGTAGCGCCAGCAAGCCGCCGATGGCTCGCGCCGCCGCTTCGGCCTTGGTCCGCCCAGGGTTGGCCGCAAGGTGCGTGTCGTCGTCGGCGCACATGATGATGGTTGCCTCAGGATGCGCCGCGCGGATCGTCTCTGCCACCGGGCGCAGGTTCCCGGCATCGAGCGCCGCAATGGTCATGTATCCGGTCGCCTCAAAAAGACTGGCAGAAGTGGCCGCCCCTTCGCCGATCAGGACGGTTCCAGTCTGGCCTCCCAGGGTGTGGGACATTCCCTTTTTTGGACAGCCTGGGAGAAACCGCTTCTGTCCGTCGGCAGCGATGAATTGCACGTTCGTCAACGCGCCATCCCCGTCGCGTAGATCAATGACAAGCGCGTTGTCACAACTCATGCCAGCGATTCGCAACGCCCCCTTGTAAAGGCGCGCTCCAGGCAGGGAGATGCCCTTGCGATCTTCATAGGGGTGTCGTGGCTTGGTGGTCTGGCAGTTCGCCCAGATCGATTCAGGATCGAGGCGAGGGGATTCCCTGCCTGGTTGGCTCGCCTCGCCTCCTGGCTCGTCGCAGTCGTCCGGCGGCGGTACGTCGTCCATCCAGTTGGGGGGCTCGTCGTGTCGCGGATCCGGCCTCGGTGCGGACCTCGGCGGCCTCGTCGGGGCGCGGGCGCGGTCCGGCTCCCAACTCCACCCGACATCCCGCGCCAGACCAAACAGGGTTCGGATCGTGACCCCACCCCCCGGTTTGATCGAGCGCCAGCAGTCACGGCAATCGGCCTGGTTGTAGTTCCCGCCACCTCGGCTCCAAGAGTCGAACAGGGAAAACCCCTCCGTGTCGCCCAGCCCATCCTTGAGCGCCGCGCCGATCTGGAACCAGCTCTGGCGGTCGCCCCCCGGATCGAGCGCGAAAAGCGCCGACTCAATTTCCTTCAGGGAAGGGGGTTGTCCTGGCCGGCCAGACGCGGTAAAATTCTCGCGCGTCCCTGATTTTGAGCCGCCCGGTTTGCCCGCCGGGCGGCTTTTTTGTCGAGTTGCGTCCATGTCGCGGCCTCACTGACAAGTCGGGCGCGAAGCCATCCAGGCAACGACTTCGCTTTCGCTCCACGCGACGTTACGCGGCCCAAGCTGGCGCGCTTGTGGAAACAGCCCCTTGTTCATCCAATCGTACACGGTTGAGATGGGCAAGCCGGTCCTCTCCTTGACTTCGGGAAAGCGCAAAAACCGGTCGGTGGTCTTGGTGGTGGGGGCGGGGATTGACGGGGATTTGGTTTGAAGCGGTTGAGATTTAATGGCCATTTTCGTTCACCTTTACAGGATGTTGGAAAGATGGCTCTCTATTGTGCGAATGTTTTTGGAGTTGTCCACAACCCGAAATTACCCTATGTCAAATAATTTCGGGGGGTATTTCGGGGGGTATTTCGGGGGGTATTTCGGGGGTTGAAGTTGCTCTTTCACCTTTATTCAACTCTTTGTATGGACTGCGCAAGGCGTTTTCAATGGCTTTGGCGGTTGGCGTTTGTGCTGAAATTGCGGACTTTGCCTACCGCGCCAAATACTCGGATTCATGGGAAAGTTTTGCGAACATCTCCCCATCTTTCGCGCGTCTCCTCATCTCCTTTTCCACTTGCGATATGACGGACGGACGCCCAGGGAACGAAACAGGCTTTTGGGATTGTGTCGCATCCGTGAACCGCTCATCGCTGGCCCCCTCCGGCATTGGAGTTGACGCTGGGGCGTTGATCACCTCATGTGCGGGCGGCCACCATTGAGGGAATGGTTCTGGCAATCCTTCCGCGAGCAGTCGTAACCGCAGATCATCGATCCATAATGAATCATCATAGTGCCCGGTTGTATCGTGCAGCTTCCAACAGAACAACATGGTGTAGCTTGGCAGGTCCGGACTCTTCCATTGGGCGGTAAGAAGGGGTTCGATGACTAATTTTGTTTTCTCAAGGGGCCATCCGTAGGTGGACGCAACAAATTCAGCCGCATGGCTCGGCCACATCAGACTGTTATAATAACGCTCCAGCAAGACTTTGGCGCTTCCTCCACATCCGGCATCTTGGATAAGACTTATCACCATGTGACCACTCACATGTGGTGCCCGATGGCGGTATAGGATATCCCCCTCATCAGTCACGTGATAACCTCTGCCTATCCAGTCATATTCAAGCTGCCAAAGGTCGAGGGCTTCCAACAAGGTCACCGCATCGCCATAATTGTCCAGGTCGGTTGCTTCCAGGAGGAATGCTACCAACTCCGGCCAGTTCAAGCGTTCGATTCTCTGATGCTCTTGCTTTTCCTGAATCCGGCGGATGATCTCATCGGGTGATATGTTCATGTGGTCGCCTCCTCAGGCGTCCTCAAGAATTTGCCCGGACAGGTGGAAGAGGAGTCCACTTTTCCCCCCGTCGGGGTAGGCCGGGCATCTTGTCAGGCGGTCAGAGCGCAGACCTTGCGCGTCACCTCATCGCCGATCTTTTGCAGCATGACGGACAGGTCATGCTGTGTTTGTAGGTTCATCCAAAATTCAGGCGTTGTGCCGAAAAATCGCGACAAGCGAATCGCGGTATCTGCCGTGATGCCGCGTCGTTCATGAATGATGGCTCCAATCCTTGTGGTTGGAACGTGCAGCTTGACGGCCAGCGCGTTGGCACTCAAATTATGGGGAATCATGAATTCCTCGCGCAGTACTTCCCCTGGATGAACCCTGACTCTCATGACTTCCCTCCGTGGTAATCCACAATTTCGACGTTGAAGGCATGCCCGTCTCGCCACTCAAAACAGATGCGGAATTGATCGTTGATTCGGATACTGAATTGGCCGTAACGATCCCCTTTCAGCGCCTCCAAGCGGTTATTGGGTGGCTTCCGCAAGTCCTCCAAAGAGTGTGCAGCAGCAAGCATATCCAGTTTACGGAACGCCACATTCCCAACCGCCTCGAATCGCGCCACCCGTTCACCATTGTTGAACCGCTCTGTCTGCTTGTCTCGGAAGCTCTTGATCATGGGTGCATCATGATACGTTCAGCGTATAATTGCAAATCGAATTGAGCGTTCCGGTTATTTTATTGTTGCCGTCCGCATCCTTACCACGTTGCGGCCCGCGAGTTGGTCCAGGTAATCCGCCCAGGCTTGCATCATCTTTCGGCGTTCGGGGAGGTGTTCGGCGTAGTTGTAGGCGGCCCGCACCTTGTCCCGTTCCCCGTGGGCAAGCTGGCGCTCGATGGCATCGCGATTCCATCCCTGTTCGTTCAGGAGCGTGCTTGCCATGCTTCGGAAACCATGCCCGGTCATCTCCTCCTTGGTGTACCCCAAGCGGCGCAGCGCTCCCAGAACGGTGTTTTCCGACATGCAGCGCAAGGGACTCCGAAGGGACGGGAATACGAACTTCCCGGCTCCCGTGAGCGGTTGCAGTTCGTGCAGGATCGCCACGGCTTGATGCGCCAGAGGTACGATGTGCTGTTCGCCCATCTTCATCTTGGCCGCCGGTATGCGCCATTCCGACTTTTCAAAATCGATCTCGGCCCACTCCATGGATCGCAATTCCCCTGGGCGGACAAAAAGCAGGGGGGCGAGTTGCAGGGCGCAGCGAGTCACGAACGAACCTTCATAGCCGTCGATGGTCTGCAACAGTTTGGTGATCTCCTTGGGATCGGTGATGCTGGCGCGGTGGGTGACCTTCACCGGCGGCAAGGCTCCGCGCAGATCGGCGGCAAGGTCGCGTTCGCAACGCATGGTGGCAATGCCATAGCGGCAGACGCGCCCGCAAATCTGGTGGATCGTGTGCGCGGTCTCCAAAGCGCCTCGCCCCTCGATGCGTCGAAGCACGGCAAGCAGATCCTTGGCCGTCACCTCGGCGAGCCTGGTGGCCCCCAGCCAGGGGAACACGTCCACCTCCAGACGGCGGATGGTGCGTTGCGCATGCCGTTCCGTCCAGGATGGGGCTTGCTTGGCGAGCCACTCCCGCGCCACGGCCTCGAACGAATCCGCCTCGCGGGATTTGTCCATGGTCTTGATGATCTTGCGGTGCTCGCTGGGGTCGATGCCTTCGGCCAGCAGTCGGCGTGCCTCGTCGCGTTTCTCTCGTGCTTTCTTAAGGGATACATCGGGGTATGTCCCAAGCGCCAACAGCTTTTGCTTGCCGTCGAAACGATATCGGAAGCGCCACCACTTCGAGCCGTTTGGTTGTACCAGGATGGACAAACCGCGCTCATCCGCGAAGCTCTTGGGCGAGGACGTTGGTTCGATTCTCAAGGTGCGCAACTTGGCATCGGTCAGGGACATGGCGTGTTTCCTCGGTTTGCGGCGGATGTGTGTAGTGGGTTGCCCGAACCCTCGATCTGCACACGATTCTACACACGCCAAACCTGGATGTCTATACACATCCCTGGAACCCCTTGGAAACAAAAAAGCCAGCAACTGTTTAATTTTGCTGGCTTCTTGGAGAGTTCTGGAACTCTTTGGAACTCAATGTGGTGCCCGACAAGGGACTCGAACCCTCACGCCAAAGGCACGGGAACCTAAATCCCGCGTGTCTACCATTTCACCAATCGGGCAGGGATGGTTGCAATCGGGCAGCTTGTCCACGGGTTTGACGCGGGGAGCGTCTTCTGTGCTCTTTACGTCGTGGAACAGCGCGCGGACATTGCTTGCCGGAACAACGGGGAGCGGACCCAATCGGATGCGACCAGGCACGAAGCATTACCGAACGGGAATCAGCGTTTTTTGGGGGATCACTTGCAAGATGGGGGGAATGACCTCCTCACCCCCCTTACCGTGGACCTCCCTTCGGGAGTTCATGATAAAAAGGGAGTGGGGCGAACGATGGGACTCGAACCCACGACAACCGGAATCACAATCCGGGGCTCTGCCAACTGAGCTACATCCGCCGTGCTGACCTGTCCCAAACCGCAGGATCCGGGACGACCTTTTTTTTCGTACATTTTCCGCCAGGGAAGGGGATCCTTCCGCTTTCCAGAAGCTGTTGATCATAGACCATCCGCCAGGAAAGTCAAGGTTTCGGTGGCGGAAAGGTCAAAAAAAGCAAGAATCCGATCGCAGACGCCAAACGCGGCCTTCAGGTCGCCGCGCCGGGGGCAACCGCTGCGAGCGCTTCGATTTCCAGATCCAGCTTGCCGTCCACCACCCGCACCCGCACCTTGCCGCCTTGACGCAGGCGACCGAACAACAGTTCGTCGGCCAGGGGTTGACGGATCTTCTCCTTGATCAACCGTTCCATGGGACGGGCACCATTTTTGCGATCGTAACCATGTTCGGCAAGCCAGTGGCGGCCATCCTCGTCCACGGACAGGCTCACCTGTTGTCCGGAGAGATCCCGATCCAGGGCGGTCAGGAACTTCTCGGTCACCTGCAGGATCACCGGTTGCTCCAGATGGGCAAACGGCACGATGGCATCCAGACGGTTGCGGAACTCCGGCGAGAAGAGCCGCTTGATCTCCTTCATCTCGTCGCCGTGATGGTCCTGGGTGACGAAACCGATCGAGGAGCGTTCCAGTTCGTGGGCGCCGGCATTGGTGGTCATGATCAGGATCACGTTGCGGAAATCGGCGCGCCGACCGTTGTTGTCGGTGAGACTGCCGTGGTCCATCACCTGCAACAGCAGGTTGAAAACATCCGGATGAGCCTTTTCCACCTCATCCAACAGCAGCACCGCATGGGGATTCTTGGTGACCGCCTCGGTGAGCAATCCAGACTGTTCGAAACCGACATAGCCGGGCGGGGCGCCGATGAGACGCGATACCGTGTGCCGTTCCATGTACTCGCTCATGTCGAAACGGATCAGTTCCACGGCCAGTTCACGGGCCAACAGCCTGGCCAGTTCGGTCTTGCCCACGCCGGTGGGACCGGCCAGAAGGAAAGCGCCGATCGGCTTCAAGGGGTTGCCCAATCCGGCGCGGGAGAGCTTGATGGCCTGACTCACCTGGGTGACCGCCTTGTCCTGACCGAACAGACTCAACAGAATGTTGGTCTCCAGGTTCTTCAACAACTCCCGGTCGTCGTGGGAGACGGTGCGGGGTGGGATGCGGGCGATACGGGCGACCACATCCTCGATCTCGCGCACGCCGATCACCTTCTTGCGCCTGGTGGCGGGGGTGATGCGTGCGGCGGCGCCCGCTTCGTCGAGCACGTCGATGGCCGAATCCGGATGTTTGCGATCGTGGATGTGGCGGTGGGACAACTCCGCAGCCACCCGGATTGCCGGCGCGGAGTAGCGGATGCCGTGGTGGGATTCGTAGCGGGTTTTGAGCCCTTTAAGGATCAGAATCGTCTCTTCCAGGGAGGGTTCGGCCAGATCGATCTTCTGGAACCGACGCGCCAGGGCCTTGTCCTTCTCGAAGACCCCCCGGAACTCCTCGTGGGTGGTGGAGCCGATGCAGCGCAGTTCACCATTGGCCAGCAAGGGTTTCAGCAGATTGGAGGCGTCCATGGTGCTGCCACTGGTGGCGCCGGCTCCGATCACCGTGTGGATCTCGTCGATGAACAGGATCGCGCCCTGGGTTTCGCTCAGTCGTTTCAACACCGCCTTCAAACGCGCCTCGAAGTCGCCGCGGAATTTGGTGCCGGCCACCAGCGATCCCATGTCCAGCGAAAAGATCACGCTGTCGGCGAGCAGTTCCGGGGCGTCGCCCCGCGCGATGCGCAACGCCAGTCCCTCGGCCAGATGGGTCTTGCCCACCCCGGCGTCGCCGACATACAGGGGATTGTTCTTGCGACGCCGGCTCAGGATCTGGAAGGTCCGGGTCAACTCCGCCTCGCGACCGATCAGGGGGTCGATCTTTCCGTCCCGGGCCAGCTGGGTCAAATTGGTGGCATAAAGCGCCAACGGGTCATCCTTGGCCGGGCCCGGATCGGCTGGTTTTTCCTGGGTGCGCGCCTCCTCGGCGTCCTCCTCCTCGCCGTCGTCCGCCCCCTTGCCCTCCATGCCGTGGGCGATGGCCGCCTGCACGTCGAGCCGGCTGATGTTCTGCCGGTTGAGAAAATGGACCGCGTGGGACTGCTGCTCGCTGAAGATGGCCACCAGCACATAGGCGCCGGTCACCATGTCGCGTCCCGAGGATTGCACCTGATAGACCGCGCGCTGGATTACCCGTTGAAAACCGACCGTCGGGGTGATCTCCAGGGTGTCGGCGTCGTCCGGGATGGTGGGAACATGCACTTGCAGGTGGCTCTCCAGGTCGTGGGAGAGTTGACGCAGATTGCAACCAACCTGCAAGAGGATTTCGGTCACCTCGGGATTTTCCGTCAGGGCGAGCAGCAGATGCTCCACCGTGGCGTATTGATGCCGACGCTGCTTGGCGGCGCGAATGGCGCGATTCAAGGAGAGTTCCAGATGCTTGCTGATCATGAAGGATCCCATATGATCAAACGTGGGTTAATTTTTTTCCATCCGGCATTTCAGGGGGTGCTGGTGCATGCGGGCATGTCGGTTGACCTGCATGACCTTGGTTTCGGCGATGTCGCGGGTGAACAGACCGCATACACCGAAACCCTTGTGATGCACGTTGAGCATCACCTCCGTGGCCTCGTCGAGGTTCTTGTCGAAAAAGCGCATCAGGGTATCCACCACGAACTCCATGGGGGTGAAGTCATCGTTGAGGAGGATCACCTTGAAGAGCGGCGGCTCCTCCAGCCCTTGATTGTCGCGCGTGTGCAGCAGGGTATCGGCGTTGAATTCGGACTCACTCATGAGTCTCATGCTCCGGGTGTCGATCAGATGCTCACAATCCACTGGGAAGAACCAGACTCCCCGGTTCTGAAGATCGGTTTAATCATTCCGCAGTTTAGCGGAATCATCTCCGCGCGGCCAACGAAAAAAGGGGAACCTCCCGCCCGAACCAAGAAATAGGTGCGAGCGATCCGCCCAACCCGGTCATGGAGCGGGTCGCGCCTCACCCGTGGCCCGCTCCGCGCAGCAGGGTCAGGGCATTTTCGCGTGCTGCCGGGGTGATCTCCTCGCCGGCCAACATGCGCGCCACCTCCTCGACCCGTGCCGCATCGTCCAGAGGACGCACCTCGACCCGCGCTCGTCCCTGCCGGGTGCTCTTGATCACCTTGAAGTGACGCGCGCCCCAGGCCGCCACCTGCGGGGAGTGGGTCACCGCCAGGGTCTGGCGTCGGGTGGCGACCTCGGCCAGCTTGGCGCCGATCGCCGCCGCAGTGCGACCGCCAACCCCCACATCCACCTCGTCGAAGATCAGGGTGGGAATGGTCACCGCCTCGGCCAGCGTGGTCTTGAGCGCCAGCATGATGCGGGCGATCTCGCCGCCCGAGGCCACCTGTCGCAACGGTTTCAACGGCTCGCCGGGATTGGCGCTGATCTGGAACTCCGCATCCTCGGCACCGGTGGCGCGGGGCTCGCCGCCGGCGGGACGCAATTCGACGGCGAATCGGGCCTGCATTCCCAAGGGGCGCAGATGGCCCTCGGTCTCTTTTGTCAATTTTTGCGCGGCTTTCGCGCGGGATGCGCTCAAAGCGCGCGCCGCCTGGTCATACGCGCGTCGGGTCTCCTCGAGGGCGGCGACCAGCCGTTGTTCGTCGTGGTCGAGCCGGTCCAGGCCATCGAGTTCGGCGCGCAGGGTCTCGACCAACTCCGGCAACTCGTCCGGCGTGCGGCGATGCTTGCGCGCCAGATTGCGCAGCAGGGAGAGCCGCTCCTCGATTTCGATCAACTCGCTCGGATCGCTCTCCAGGGCATCGGCGTAGTGGCGGATCCGATCCGCCAGATCCTCCAGTTCGTACTGCAAGGAACGCAAGGG
This sequence comes from Candidatus Magnetaquiglobus sp., assembly GCF_058402785.1. Classification (NCBI taxonomy): domain Bacteria; kingdom Pseudomonadati; phylum Pseudomonadota; class Magnetococcia; order Magnetococcales; family Candidatus Magnetaquicoccaceae; genus Candidatus Magnetaquiglobus; species Candidatus Magnetaquiglobus sp. The sequence continues at coordinate 112,419 of NZ_JBZVFG010000004.1, read as the reverse complement.
TTCGGACAGGGCCTCCAGAGCCGGATCCAGACGGGCGCCTCCCTCGATTTCGCCCGCGGCATACGAAATCAGTCGCGCCGCGCCCTCTCCCTCGCCCTGGGCATCGCCGGTCAGAAGTTCCAGCGCCGCCGAGGTCGCCTCCCCCAGCTTGACCACATGGGCCAGTCGGGAACGACGCTGCTCGAGCCGGGTCCATTCGCCCTCGCCGGGGGCCGCCGACTCCAGTTCGTCGAGTTGATGCCCCAGATATGCCCGGCGTTGTTCGGCATCACGGGCGCGCCGCCGCACCTCCTCCAGGGTGTCCCGACGCGCGCGCCAGGCGTGCGCCAGTTCGCCGACCCGAGCCAACTCGGTGTCGTGACGGGCGAAACCATCCAGAATGGTCAGATGGGTCGCGGCGTGGAGCAGGGATTGATGGTCATGCTGACCGTGGATGTCCACGAGTCCGTCGCCCAGTTGCGCCAGAACCGCCACCGGCACCGGAATTTCGTTGATGAACGCCTTGCCGCGACCGTTGGCCGACAAGGTGCGGCGCAAAAACAGCTCTCCTCCGTCCTCGTCCCCGACGAGCGCCTGCTCGCGGAGCCAGTCGCGGGCCGGATGGGCTTGCGGCAGGACAAAATGGGCCGTGACCATGGCACGCTCGGCATCGGCGCGGATCAGGGCGTTGTCGGCGCGCGCGCCCAACGTCAGGGCCAGGGCGTCGATGACGATCGATTTGCCGGCGCCGGTCTCGCCGGTCAGAATGGTCAGACCGGAGTCGAATTCGATCTCCAGCCGTTCGATGAGCGCGATATTCTCGATGATCAGTTGCCGCAACATGGTTGAATCACTCTTGAGATGGTTTCCCACCGGGGTCACAGGTCATCTACCATACTCCACCGATTGCAGAGCGCAAGGAAGTTGTCGGGTGGAAGCGTGGTTCGAAGGCGGGCAGGGCCGGGAAACTTGGCGATCGCCTTGCCGCATGGTACGATCCTTTTGGAGAAGGATGGCGCGGAGTGTCCGCGACCCATGACGCGGGTGATCGGACGAATTCGAACATGAAAAGAGATACCCCGGGTGCCGGGAGCGTTGCCGACGCTCCCCTGGTCAGCCTGACAGGAGTCGAAAAGAGCTATGTCGAGGAGGGGGCCGGCCTGGTGCCGATCCTCACCGGTCTGAACGCCGATTTCCAACGCGGGACGCTCACCGCGCTGGTCGGGCGCAGCGGTTCGGGCAAGACCACCCTGCTCAACCTCATCGCCGGGCTGGATCGTCCGGATCGCGGACGGATCTTCATCGGCAACGAGGAGTCCACCGCCTTCGATGACGAAACCAGCACCCGGTTTCGCCGCCGGCATATCGGGTTCGTGTTTCAATTCTTCAACCTGGTCCCCTCGTTGACGGTGCTGGAGAATGTCCGCTTTCCCCTGGCGTTGAACGGGACCGATGACGCCGAGGGGACGCGGCGCGCCCTGGAACTGTTGGAGCGGGTGGGTCTGGAACGGCGCGCGGCGGCCTTTCCGGACCGGCTTTCCGGCGGGGAGCGACAACGGGCGGCCATCGCACGGGCATTGATCCACCGTCCGATGCTGGTGTGCGCCGACGAACCGACCGGCAATCTCGACCACAAGACCGCCCGCGGGATCATGACCCTGATGACCGCCATGGTGCGCGAGGAGGGAACCACGCTGATCATGGTGACCCACAGCCTCGACTTCGCCGCCCAGGCGGACCGGGTGTTGTTTCTGGAGGAGGGACGGCTGGTGGAAGATGCGCGATGAGGGGAAATCGCCTGGTGTCGGACCGGGACGTGATCGCGTGTGCATGACACCCTTTCGGGACACCCCACGCGATGTTGGGTTGACATCCGTTTATCCGGCGTTATATACATAAAGGTGATAACGATGAGCGAGAAATCGGTGGGCTCCCCTTTTTCAACGGGACGGCGGTTCGACCGGCTCCAGTTGCTCGGTCGGATCGACACCCTCGGTTCGATGCAGGCCGCGGCCAAGGCGATGGGAATCTCCTACAAATCGGCCTGGGAGGCGGTGGAGACTCTGAACAATCTCTCCGAAACGCCGCTGGTGGAACGCAGCATCGGAGGGGCCTCGGGTGGTGGAACCCGGTTGACGGATCGGGGCCGACAGGTGCTCGCCTTCATGCGTGACATGGACGGAGATTTTCAGGCCTTCATCGCGGCCATGGAGGGAGGCGGGAGGGCATTCAATCGTTTTTTTCAGGCCTATCAACGGATGCGGAGGTTTGAGATGCGAACAAGTGCGCGCAATCAATATTTGGGTCGCGTCGTCCAGGTGACGCGCGGGGCGGTGAATGCCGAGGTGGTGTTGGATATCGGTGGTGGAGACGCGCTGGTGGCGATCATCACCAACACCAGCGTGGAGAATCTGGCCTTGGAACCGGGCGTCGAAGCGCATGCCCTGGTGAAGGCCCCGTGGGTGATCGTGACCACGGATGAAAATTTCCGAAGCAGCGCGCGCAATCGTTTGTGCGGGGTGGTGACGCGCTGCGTGGAGGGGGCGGTGAACGGGGAGGTGATCATCGATCTTCCCGGTGGCAAATCGGTGGCGGCGATCATCACCAACGACAGCATCCGCCAGTTGGGGCTCCAGGTGGGCGCGCGCGCCTGCGCGTTGATCAAGGCCTCGCACATCATTCTGGCGGTCACGCCATGAACCAGGGAGTCGCACGCATGACGATCGCACGGGTTGCATGGTTGTGGGTTCTTTTGATCTCCAACGCCACGGCGGATGAGATACAGGTGGCGGTGGCGGCCAACTTCAGCGCGCCGGCGCAGAAAATCGTCGAAACCTTCACCGCCGCGACCGGTCACAAGGTGGCCCTGTCCGCGGGATCGACCGGCAAGCTGTATGCCCAGATCAAAAATGGCGCCCCATTCGACGTGCTGCTTTCCGCCGACGCCCAAACTCCGGCCAGACTCGAAACCGAAGGGGTCGGGGTCTCCGGAAGCCGGTTCGTCTATGCGACCGGGCGGTTGGTGCTTTGGTCCAGGCGGGCGGGATGGGTGGATGACCAGGGCGAGGTGCTGGGCAAGGGTGCGTTCGAGCATCTGGCGATCGCGGATCCCAAACTGGCCCCCTATGGTGCCGCGGCCATGGAGGTTCTGGAAAAACGGAGCCTGGTCGAGCGGTTGCGTCCCAAATTCGTTCAAGGCGAAAACATCGCCCAGACCCATCAGTTCGTGACCTCCGGCAGTGCCGAGTTGGGCTTCCTGGCACTCTCCCAGGTGATGCGCGAAGGAAAGATCTCCGAGGGTTCCGCCTGGATCGTGCCCGCCGGTTTGCACCGACCCATCCTTCAGGAGGCCGTATTGCTGGAAAAGGGACGGGACAATCCCGCCGCCCATGCCTGGCTGGACCATCTGCGCGCTCCAGCCACCAGGGCGATGATCGCCACCTTCGGCTACGAATGAGCGAGTTGACGCGGTGACCTGGCTCGACCCCTCCGACTGGCAGGCGCTCTGGTTGACCGCCAAGCTGGCCACGGTCACCACGCTGCTGCTGCTCGCGCTCGGCACCCCCCTGGCCTGGTGGCTGGCACGCACCCGCTCGGCGTGGAAAGGGCCGATTTCGGCCCTGGTCGCCATGCCGATCATCCTCCCCCCCACGGTGTTGGGGTTCTATCTGCTGATTTTCATGGGGCCGGACGGCTGGTTGGGCCGTCTGACCCATGCCCTTGGCTGGGGCATTCTGCCTTTCAGTTTCGGCGGACTGGTGGTCGCCTCGGTGATCTACTCCCTGCCGTTCGTGATCCAGCCGCTTCACAACGCCTTTCAGGCCATCGGATCCGGTCCGCTCGAGGCTGCCGCCACCCTGCGCGCCTCGCCGCTGGATGCCTTCCTGACCGTGGCGATCCCGCAGGCACGGCCAGGCTTCGTCACCGCCATCGTGCTCGGCTTTGCCCACACCGTCGGCGAATTCGGCGTGGTGTTGATGATCGGTGGCAACATTCCCAACGCCACCCAGGTGGTTTCGGTGCGCATCTATGCCCACGTCGAGGCCATGGAGTACGCTCATGCCCATACCCTGGCGGGTGGTTTGGTGCTCTTCTCCTTTCTGGTTCTGCTGGTTTTGAATGGGGTGCACCGTTCGGGACAACGCGGATGAACGACACGATCCAGGTGGCCTGTCGGCTGGTGCGGCGCGATTTCACCCTGGAGGTGGATCTGGCCTGGCCCGATCGGGGAGTGACCGCGCTCTTCGGCCCGTCGGGATCGGGAAAAAGCACCCTGTTGCGCATTCTCGCCGGTCTGGAGCGTCCGTCGGGTGGTCGCGTCGCGATGCGCGGAACTCCCTGGCAGGACGACGCGCAGGGACTCTTCCGTCCACCCCATCGCCGTCCGATCGGCTACGTGTTCCAGGATTCCGCCCTTTTTTCGCATCTGAATGTCCAGGATAATCTGCTTTACGGTCTGAAACGGGTTCCCGAGCCGCTCAGGCGCGTGCCTCTGGATCGGGCCATCGAACTGCTGGGCATCGACGGGTTGTTGGAACGACGGGTGACCACCCTGTCGGGCGGGGAACGGCAAAGGGTGGCCATCGCCCGTGCCCTGGCGGTCTCGCCGGAGCTGCTGCTGCTCGACGAACCCCTGGCCGCGCTCGACATGGCGCGCAAGCGGGAGATCCTGCCGTTTCTCGAGCGGCTGCACCGGGAGTTGACCATGCCGATGGTCTACGTCAGTCACGCACCGGACGAGGTGGCCCGTCTGGCCGATCATCTGGTGGTGTTGGAGGCGGGGCGGGTGGTGGCCGAGGGGCCGTTGGGCGCCACCCTGGCGCGACTCGATCCGCCGGTGCGACTCGGCGAGGAGAGCGGCGTGGTGTTGGAGACGGTGATCGGCGCCCGTGACGAACCTTGGCAGCTCTGCCGCGCCGACTTTCCGGGCGGGTCATTGTGGATTCGCGATCACGGTCTGGCGATCGGCCAGCGGGCACGGGTGCGCGTTCTGGCCCGGGATGTCAGCCTGGCCCTCGAACACCATGCCCACACCAGCATCCAGAACATCCTGCCCGGCGTGGTGAGCGTCCTGGCCGGGGATCGACACCCGGCCAACGCGCTGGCCCGCGTCCTGGTCGGCGAGACCCCGCTCGTGGCACGCATCACCCGCCGTTCGGCGGCCCATCTGGAACTCACCCCCGGCAAGCCGGTCTGGGTGCAGGTCAAGTCCGTGGCCGTGATCGAATAACGGTTCCCCACTCCTGAAAGCCCGGCGTGGGCGGGTGCGGGAGTGGGCCCCATGCACACCCCCTCCCGCACGTTCTATAAAAACGGCACATTCCGGAAGCGTTCGCATCCGCTCCACCCTTCATCTTGTTGATCGCTCAACTCCTTTCCAAACATGCCGCCTGTCCGCCCATCCCGGCGGATCGCCGGGGGAAACGGTCGTTTGTTTTTCTTTATTCGGTTGGAATCATTCTTGCATTAAACCGGATTGCGCTCTCCATCCATAACCTGGATACCTGTGCGCCTGTTGGTGATCAAGATTTCAACCCGGATGACTCGAGGCCGTGAATTTCGATTTCAAGAGGTCATATCGGTGCTTCAAGCAGCGCGCCGTGTCGTCAATATATTGGCGAGAGATCGTGATGTCCGTCGCGTCGCACCCGTTTGCCGATCGGAGAAGATGCCAGTGACCGGGTGGCGTTCGCGCATGGCTGGCTTGATCCTGGGCGGGTTGGGATGGCTGTGCGTGGCCTGCACGCCCCAGTCCACCGCGGTCGATGCCGCCGGTCAGGAACCGGGACGCGAGGAGTCGGTGAAAAAGGAGTTCCAGAGCGCCATCGACAGCATGATGGAAGAGGTGGAAGGGGTCTCGCGCAAACGTGACGGCGGGGCGGACGGGAGCGGACGGGAAGAGGTTCCCTTCACGGTGTTCAAGGAGTTGCTCGAGGAGGATCCCCCCGCGAACGCCAAACCCGCCGCCACGCCCGCCGAACCGCCCATGCCGCGACTGGATGTCAACGTGAGCGGGGTGGAGGCGCGGGAGTTCTTCATGAGCCTGGTTCAGAACTCGCCGGGCATCAACATGGTGGTTCATCCGGATGTCAAGGGGGCGATCACCCTGGAGTTGAAGCGGGTCATGGTGGACGAGGTGGTCGAAGTGGCCTGCGAGATGTACCAGTACGACTGCCATTCGTTCGCCGAGGATCGCTCCGGATCGATTCGTGGCTTCAAGATCTTTCCGTGGCGTCTGGTGACCAAGACCTATCGGGTCGATTTCCTGCCGGTGAGGCGCGGCGGACGGACGGATACCCAGGTCTCGTCGGGTACGGGCAAGGAGTCCACCAACACCCAATCGACCACCAACTCCGAGAATCGCAGGGTAACCAACCAATCCAGCGAAACCCAGAACACCGGCACCTCGGTGGAGACCGATTACCGGTCGGATTTCTGGCAGGATCTGGAAAGCACCATCCATGCGATCTTGAAGATGGATCTGGCCATCGACTCGATCAACGAGACGATCAACAACAAGGGCGAGGTCTCCCAGACGATCATGCGCAAGCGCGATTCGGTCACGGTGACAACGCCGGTGGCGGGCCAGGATGGCGCCGACAAGGGCGAAAAGAAGGGGCAGCAGACCACCTCCATGCCGATCAATGCGGGTCAGGATCTCAAAAGCGTGATCTTGAACCGTCAGGCCGGTCTGGTGACGGTACGGGCCTTCCCCAAGGAGTTGGCCGAGATCGATGCCTTTTTGAACGATCTGCGCACACGCAGTCAACGGCAGGTGATTCTGGAAGCCAAGATCCTCGAGGTGGAGCTGAACGATGGTTTCCAGTTCGGCATCGACTGGCTGGCGATCAACAAGGGGTTGGGCAGCGACCGGTTCGCGCCGTTGGCCTCGGAGCCCTACAACGCCCAGACCTTCGTCAGCAGCCAGAAGCAGCAGATGATTACCGGCACCAGCGACGATCCGAAGGTATTGGACCTGAATCCGCTTTTCACCAAGGGGTTCGTCGGCTCCCAGGCCGGTGCCGGAACGCCGTTCAGTCTGGCCTTCCGGATGCATGACTTCACCACGTTTTTGGGACTCTTGGAGAAGCAGGGCAAGGTGCAGGTGTTGTCGAGCCCGCGCATCGCCACGATCAACAACCAGAAGGCGGTGATCAAGGTGGGCGAGGATGGTTACTTCATCACCGGCATGGATACCCCGAGCGGGGCGGGTGAAACGGCCTCCTATGTGGATCCGACGCCGGTTTTCACCTCGATGTTCAACGGCATCGCCCTGGATGTGACCCCCCAGGTCGGCGAGAACGACATGGTGACCCTGCATGTGCATCCCATGGTGCGCAGCGTGCAGGACAAGGAGAAGAATTTCAAGATCAAGGATAAGTATCACTCGATCCCCATGGCCTGGAGCAGCACCCGCGAGACCGACAGCGTGATCCGGGTGGAAAGTGGCGAGTTGGCGGTGATCGGTGGGTTGTTGAAGAAGGAGCAGCGCTACGATGTGGACAAACTGCCGCTGCTTGGGGATCTGCCGGGCGTGGGAGCGTTGTTCCAGAAGGCGCGCGAGAGTTGGTACAAAAGCGAGATGGTGATTCTGATCCGTCCGCTGGTGATCGATGCGCGGCATGACTGGAAAAAAGAGCGCAACCGCGCGGTGGAGCGGATCGGTGGCATGCAGCGCGACCCGCGCAGTTGGCAGCCTTGGGAGATGAATGGGTCTTCGCAGCGGATGAGGAGTCTGGAACCGTGAGCCTGATGACGAAGATGTTTGGAAAAGCGACGAAGCCCGTGCTGGAGCCGTCCGTCACGATCGGCGAGGAGTCGGTGCGCGCCCTGGAAGCGCCCGCCGCCGCTGGAAGGGAGCGTCCGGGATCCTGGCGCTCCTGGGCCGGTTGGGGGATCGCCGCAGTGGTGGTGATCACCGCCGGACCGCTGATTCTGGATCGGATCGATGTCAAGGGGAACGCAACCCCGGTGACGATGATCGGCGATTCGCCGGTCGGGACGAGCCAGACCCAATCCGGGGCCTTGGGCACCATCCACGCGGTGAGCGAACCGGCTGGAGCCGGCGTGTTGCTGGATGGGCGCTTCGTGGGCGTGACCCCGTTGCGCTTTCAGTGGGGCGCGGGTTCGGTCACCCTGACGTTGAAAAAGAACGGTTTCCAGGATCTCAACGCACCGCTCGAGGTGGCGGTGGCCAAGGAGGTGGATTTCCGCGTCTCGCTGCAACCCGAGACCCTGCCGATGGCCGGAGTCAAGCGGGACACCCCGCCGGAGGGCGCGGAACCGGTCGCGACGAATGGACCCGTCAGGCTCGCGGGTGGCGAAGACGGGAGTTTGCGACTGGCCAACGTGATCACCCATCCGCCTGAAAACAAGGGCCACGCCAGCAGCAAACCGACGGATAAAAACCTGGCCAGGTCCGGTGCCGAGAAGCCCTCCACGGAGAAGACCGGCACGGAGAAGGCCGGCGTCGAGAAAACCAAGGAGGAGAATTCCAGACCGAACAGAAGTTCCCGCACGCGCAAGCCGGAGATTCCCACCGAGGCCGACATGGCCGGGGTGACGGCCCAGGATGTGCGCGAGATCTCCAAGGATCCGGAACTGGCGGCCTTGTTGCGCAAGCCCGATGCCTCGGCCTCGGACAATCTGAATTTTTCGTATGCGATTCAGCTGGCCGCCTTCGTGGATCGGGACAGCGCGATCCGCAACGCCGCCTTGTGGCGCAAGCGCGGCTACGATGCCTATGTGTTGGAGCTGTATGGGGTCAAGGATCCGTCCAAGATGTGGCAGAGCGTGCGGGTGGGTCGATTCACCGATCTGCCCCAGGCGCGGCAGGCGCTGGAGGCGTTGAAGCGGTACGAGAAGGATCAGGAGAAGGTCAAGGAGTTCTATGTGGCCCGCTCCGATGCCTTCACCGGTCCCGAGGTGGCGACCACCACGCGAAACGCCAAGGTGACGCCATCCGCCGTCAAGGGAACCGACTCCTCAAACGTGGACGCTTCGCAGGGTGCCGGCGACAAGAGATCCCCGGCGGTTTCCGGTGACGGCAAGAACGCAGCCGGAAACCCCGCGCCGACCTCCCTGGCGAGCACCGATGCAAAAACGCCCAACCGGGAGCACGCATCGACCTGGCCCGAGCCTGTCATGGAGACGGCCAGCGTCGTTCCGGGACCGCTTCCCGCCGTGCCGCCTGGACCGCGCAACTCCGAACCGGTCGGCACGGCGGTCGATGGCGCGCCGGTCAAGCCGTCCGAGTCGGCTCTGGTCGAAACCAAACCGGTCCAGAGCAAACCGGTCGAGACTGCCCAGCCTGAAAAGAAGCGGAGCGAAAAACCGGTTGTGGCGCAAGCCGACAAGCCGGTCGCCAAGGGAGTCAAACCGGAGTCCAGATCCGCGCCGGGAGGCATCACGGTGGCCGATCCGGGCTTGACGCCGACCGGGCAGCCCGATCCGGTCACCAAGGAGGTGGTCGCCTCGATGGCCGGCGGGAGCGAGCCGGACAAGGACCATCTGTTGAATGCCCGCAAGGAGGTGGCGCTGCATCCTCCGGAACCGGCCATGACCGGAACGGCCAGGGATGTGATGGCCGAATCGTCCCGTCCCGCCCCGGCTCGTCCGTCCGAAAAACGCAAGGGCGAGGGTGGGGCGAAAACCGATGGGGCCAGGATCGCCGCCGATCAGTCCGCCTGGGTGGAACGCACCTATCAGCAATCGGTGGTCAAGAAGGAGGCCGGTGATCGCGAGGGCGAAGAGGGGTTGTTGCAGCAGGTGATCAAGGCCGATCCCGGCCACAAGGCGGCGGTGCGACGAATGGCGCGCATCATGGTGGAGAGCAACCGGGCCGACAAGGCCCTGGATCTGTTGCGTCAGGCCGCCGGAGGACGGGGCGATACGTCGTTGGCCGACGAGGATCCCAATCTGGCCGCCTTCCTGGCCGCCCTCTATCAGCGCCGCGAAGAACATTGGCAGGCGATAGACCTGTACGAAGCGCTTTTGAAGAAGTATCCTAACAAAGGACTCTGGCAGATGGGCATGGCCATCTCGCTCGAGAAGGTGGATGAGAACGCCGAGGCGATGCGGGCCTACAAAAAATCCCTGGCCAGCGGCGATCTGAATCTCAAATTGCAGAACTTCGTGCGCAAGAGGATTGAAAAACTGTAGCAAATGGCCTTGCCTCCGCCCAACAAACCCCGCCTCGGCGATGTCCTGGTCGAATCCGGACTGATTTCCGCCGAGCAGTTGCGGCTCTCCCTGGCCCATCAGGAGAAGACCGGGGCCAAGTTGGGCGAGGCGTTGGTCCATCTCGGCTTCGTGACCGAGCAGGCGTTGCAGAATTTTCTGAACCGGCAACGCCAGAAACTGCGCATCGGCGACAAACTCGTCGAGGCCAAGATCATCAGCTCCGAACAACTCCAGGCCGCCCTGGCCGAACAAAAACGCTCCGGAAAAAAACTCGGCCAAAGCCTCGCCCAACTGGGCATCTTAAGCGAACTCCAGTTCGCCGAGTTCCTGGCCAATCAGCTGCACATCCCGTTCGTGGATCTGAAAAAATTCCCGTTCGTCACCGAAGTGGTCCAACTGCTGCCGGAGGCCACCGCGCGTCGTTTCCGCGCCGTGGTGCTCACCCGCGATGCCCAGGGAACCCGGGTGGGCATGGCCGACCCGACGGATATCTTCGTCTTCGACGAACTGACCCGTCTGCTGGGTCAATCCCCGCATCTGGCCCTGGTGAGCGAGAGTCAGCTGCTGCGCGCCCTGGATCTGCTGTATCGCGGCGAAGGAAAAATCCACGAACAGGCCGCCGCCCTGGAAGAGGAGGTCGGACGGAGCGAATTCGACCTCGAGGGGATCGTCCAGGCCGAGATGGCGATCGATGCCCCGGTGGTCAAGATTCTGCAATCGCTCTTCGAAGATGCGATGCGCATGAACGCCTCGGACATCCACATCGAACCCGATGCCGAGGTGTTGCGCATCCGCCAGCGCATCGACGGGGTGTTGCAGGAGCAGATCGTCAACGAAAAACGGATCGCCCCCGCTCTGGTCTCCAAACTCAAGCTGATGGCCGGTCTGGAAATCGCCGAAAAACGCCTTCCCCAGGATGGACGCTTCAACATCTCGGTGAAGGGCAAGAGCGTGGATGTGCGTCTCTCCACGCTGCCGATCCAGGATGGCGAATCGGTGGTGATGCGTCTTCTGGACCAATCCGCGGACAATCTCAATCTGGAGATGGTCGGCATGGAACCGAAAATGCTCGAACGGTTCCGCTATCTGCTCAGCCGGCCCCATGGCCTGATCCTGGTCACCGGACCCACCGGAAGCGGCAAGACCACCACCCTCTACGGCGCGTTGAACGCCTTGAACTCCCCTGGCAAAAAGATCATCACCGTCGAGGATCCGGTGGAGTATCGCCTGCCGCGCATCAATCAGGTGCAGGTGCGCACCCGCATCGGTCTGACCTTCGCCAAGGTGCTGCGCACCGTGCTGCGTCAGGATCCGGATATCGTGCTGGTGGGCGAAATGCGCGATCAGGAGACCGCCGAGATCGCCATTCGCGCCGCCCTGACCGGCCATCTGGTCCTCTCCACGCTGCACACCAACAGCGCGGTCGCCACCGCGATCCGTCTGGTCGAGATGGGGGTGGAGGGGTATGCCGTGGCCTCGGCCTTGAAATGCATCCTGGCGCAACGGCTGGTGCGACGCATCTGTCAGGACTGCGTTGAAAGCGTGGAAGCGGATGCCGGGGAGACGATCCTGCTGCGCGGTCTGCTCGGCGAGCGTGCCAACGGGGCGCGTATCCGTCGTGGCCGGGGATGTCCGCAATGCAACCAGAGCGGTTACCGGGGACGTATCGCGGTGGTGGAGTTGCTGGAGATGCGCGGCAATCTGGCCGAGGCGCTGCGTTCGAACGATACCACCGGCTTCATGCGTCTGGCCGAGGCTCAACCCGGTTTCCAGCCCCTGCACAAAGTGGCCCTGGAGTATGCCCTGCGCGGCATCATCACCCTGGAGGAGGTGATGCGCCTGGTCACCGATGTCGAGGACGAAGAAGATTCCTACGTTGCGGAGTCGGACGGAATGGCGGGCGTGGAGAGTACCCCGGCGGCCCGTACCGACAAGGAGCGCTGATTCTCATGCCCGAATTCCGTTTCGTGGGTCGCATCGAAGGCAAATCCGTGGATGGGGTGATCAACGCCGCCAACCACGAAGCGGTGATCGAACAACTGTTCAACCGCCGCATCGAGCCGTTGGAGATTCATGAGGTCCAAACCTCGAGCGCGTCGCTCGAGTTGGAAATCATGGTGGAGTGGCCCAGCGAGGATGACAAGATCCTTTTCGCCCGGCAGATGTACACCCTGGCCAAATCCGGCGTGTCGCTGGTGCGCTCCTTTCAGGGGTTGGTGGAGAGCACCCACAACAAAAAACTCAAGCAGGCCATGGTCAAGATCATCGAGGAGCTGCAATCCGGCAAGGAGCTTTCCGTGGCCATGAACGAGCACCCGAAAATCTTCGACAAGCTCTTCACCCGCATCATCCGCATGGGCGAGGAGACCGGACGCATGGAGGAGTCGTTTCTCCAGCTCTATCAATACATGGAGGTGGACAAAAACACCCGGCGCATGATCAAGACCGCGTTGCGCTATCCCACCTTCGTGGTCACGGCGATCGTTCTGGCCATGTTCGCGGTCAACTACTACGTGATCCCCAACTTTGCCAGCATGTTCTCCAAGATGGGCGCGGATCTGCCCTTGGCCACCCGGATCCTGCTCGCCACATCCGCCTTCGTGCAACAGTATGCGCTGTGGATTCTCGTGGGGATCGCCTCGTCGGTCTACTCGTTTCTGCTTTACATCAAGACCACGGATGGACGGCTGTGGTGGGACGGGCAGCGCCTGAAACTCCCCATCGTCGGCTCGATCATCAACCGGGCCACCCTGGCCCGTTACGCACGGGCCTTTTCGATGGGCTCCCGCGCCGGATTGCCGGTGATCCAGATCCTGGCCGCGGTCGAGGACGCGGTGGACAACGCCTTCATGGCACAAAGAATCGCCGGCATGCGCGAGGGGATCGAACGGGGCGAGAGCCTGACCCAGGCATCCTACAACAGCGGATTGTTCACGCCCCTGGTGTTGCAGATGGTGTCCGTGGGCGAGGAGACCGGCGGGGTGGGGGAGATGATGACCGAGGTGGCCGACTTCTACGAACGCGAGGTGGAATACGAGGTGAAGGGGTTGAGTTCCGCCATCGAGCCGATCCTGTTGACCGTGATCGGCGCCATGGTGCTGGTTCTGGCGTTGGGCATCTTCATGCCGATGTGGGACATGAGTTCCGCGGCCATGAACAAGGCGCGACACTAGATTTCGATGGGCCTCAGCTCCCTCTTGTTGGCGCTGCTGCTCCTGTTGGCCGGGATCGGCTCCCTGGCCGGGCTGGTGCTGGGCGCCTGGCTGTTCTTGAATCCCGACGCCAACACCACCCTGGAGCGTCCGGCGGCAGAGGCCTTGAAAACGCTCTCCAGACCGGTGCGGATCGAGCGGTTCGTCTATCGCAACCACCGCTGGTTCGGTGCCGGCATCGTGTTGGGTTCGTTCGCCACCCTGGTGGCCATGGGGGCTTACGGACGCCGCTTGGCGCTGCTCGCCGGATCCATCCAGAATTCGGGCGGGTTCCAGGCCTGGTTGTGGGAAAGTCTGTTGCTGTTCGTGGCGTTGGGGAATTTTTTCACCCTGGTCGCCGGGGTGCTGATTCTGATCCGTCCCAGCGGACTCAAGGGGTTTGAGGCTTGGGCCAACCAACCGGTGGATCTGGCCCGTTGGCGCGCCCGTTGGCGCGGGTATTTCCTGAATCTGATGCGGGCCAAACCCCGACTCATGGCCGGTGCGCTGGCCCTTGGGGGTGCGGTGTCGTTGGGGTTGTTGCTGCGGTTCTGGTGGCGCGCCGGGGCTGGTTGAGCGGCAGACGAACGCTTTCGTCGCGGCAGACCGATTATTTCGCCGGTGCCGGAACCACCATCTGCACCGCCGGAACCGGGGGAACGTACTGCACCGGCAGGGGGTAGAGACGCAGGATTCCCAGCGCGGCCAGAAACATCGCGCCGAGTTTGATCACCATGCGCAGTTCTTGTTGCTTCATCTCCTGGCGCAGCGACCCTTCCAGGTTGACGATATCCTTGCGCAACGTCGCCTCGGTGTTGACGATGCGCATTTCCAATTCCTTGATTTTGTACTCCAGTTCCTGGCGGGTGGCCAAGCCGTCGAACCGTCCCTTGATCTGTTGTTCGTTGCGATCGGCGATGGTTTCCAGCCGGTCTTCGGTCTGACGATCCCGTTTGGCGGCCAATTCGTCGATGCGGGCATCGACCTGTTGGTCCAGGCGGCTGATCACCGTGGTCAACAGGCGGACATGTCCCTTGGCCTGCTCCTCGGGAACCCCGCAGGTTTTGAGTTGCTCGATGAACTCCAGGGTATCGAAAGCGATGGCGTGGGCGTTGGACATGAACGTCTCCTTCATTCAGGTGGCCGTGTGGTCAGACTAACAGATCCCCAGTTCGATTTCCAGCATTCTGGGAGCACCCCTGAATGGAAAAATCTGCAAAATTGACACATTTCACAAAAGCCTATGCATTTTGTCACAAGAAATGCTATGCTGGTGAACGAACGTTATTTCAGTCTGTTTTCGGTATCAGGGGGTCTCCATGGGTCATGTCTCGAACCTTCAGGGAGCAGCGCGTCGGGCGAGCGGCTTCACCCTGATCGAGATGATTATCGTTCTTGTCCTGATCGGCATCCTCGCGGCCATGATCGCGCCAGAACTGGTCGATCTCAACCAGGAAGCCGAAAAGGCCTCCGCGGACGGGGTGTATGCGGCGGCGCAATCGGCCACGGGCATCAATTTCGCGGCGGTGCGCGCGGGTCGGACGGGGGCCGCGCGGATCATCGACGGGGCCACCCTGATCCAGGCCATGGAGAGCCGGCCACTGGGTTGGAACGATTCTGGCAATACCCTGAGTTTCCAGGGAAAATCCGGTATGCTCTATGCCATCGCCGTGACCGGCGGCGAGAGCGAAACCAACAAGGCCACACTCTCAAAAAACTGGTGAAAATCCCGCAATGGGTGTATCTTTGTTCACAATCGGTTTCCTGCATGAAAAGTCCAACCATTCCGCCGCGGCGGGGTGGATTTTTGAAGCAGGAGACCTCATCGGGCTTTTGGGTTGCGACCCGGGCCAAACCTCAGCAAGAAAAAACAAGGAGTACCCAACCATGAACACCCTCCAACAACACACCGAAGAACAACAACCAGAAGAGGTCCGTCCACGGCGAATCCGTCAGGCGGGCTTCACCCTGATCGAGTTGATCATGGTGATCGTCATTCTGGGCATTCTGGCGGCGGTGGCCGTGCCCAAGTTCACGGATCTCAGCACCGAGGCCGAGGCGGCGGCGGCCAATGGCGTGTTGTCGGCGATCAACTCCGCGACCGCCACCAACTTCGCGGCGGTCAAGGCCGGCAAGGCGGATGCGGTCGCCATCACCAGCGGTCCAACACTGCTCGCAACTCTTGACGGTGGACTTCCCGCCGGATGGACCCAGAACGGATTGGTCCTCTCCCACACCGGCAAGGATGGCAAAACCTACACCATCACCGTCTCTGCGGAGACCGCGACCGGACGGGCGACGGCGGCCTTGACCGTGCAATAACCTGCCGGATGGACGAGGGTGAACGGTCGGCGCACGTTTGGTTCGAAAGGAGATGCACACATGTCCGAGGACCGATCACCCTTGTCGAGGTTCAGCCCGCTCCGTGGTCCGGGCAACCGGCCTGATCGGCAAGCAACCGCCATGCCGTGGCACCCCCGTCGGGGGGTCCACGGCATGGATCGGCAGCGCGGGATCACCCTGATCGAACTGATCATCGTGATGGTCATCATGGGGATTCTGGCCATCGTCACGGGCGCGAAGTGGCAGGGCGACCTGACCTTGAGGTCCAAGGCGGACCTGTTGATGAACGACATCCGCCGCGCCCAGGCCGAGTCCATGACGAGTCTGAAGAACCTCACCTACACCATCCAGAACGTCGGATCCGACTCCTATCGGATCGAGGATAATCTGGGGGTTCTCCTGGATGGACCAGCGACGAAACTGGATCGGGTGACCATCCAACCTTTCCGCATCTCCTTCAACGGTCGGGGCGCACCCGTGGCCAACAACGCGGAGGTGACCTTCAACCAGGATGTACGTTTGAGCATGGATGGAGAGGAAGTGACCATCCGCGTCATCGGCTACACCGGTGCCGTCATTCGGTTGTGATGATCGTGGCAAAGGAGCGATCGACCATGCGCGGACCTCGAAAATCAGCCGGTTTCACTTTGTTCGAGCTGATCCTGTTCATCGTGATCACCGGAATCACCGCAACAGGGCTCATTCCGCTCTACAACAACGTGCTCTCCAACCTGCATGTCATGAATGAAGGGATGCAGGCGAGTTACCTGGGCTGGGAGATGGTTGAAACCTTGAAGTCGGTCAATGGCTACCAACCTCCAGTTGGCTTTGGCAATCTCATCGAAGCCAATTTCCCGCCGGAGTATGGGATCGATGTCGGCGGACAGTTGCGCTTCGATCGCTTCGTGCAGATCGAGGGCATGATTCCAGGACAAATGCCAACGCCTTGCACCGGTCAGGAGTACAATGGCGAAGCATTCAAATGCATCACGGTAAGTGTCAGGAAAACGGGTACGAGTGACAATTTGTTCTCGTACACCATTTACAGTTCAGATCTTTAAGATCCTGAACAGACTGGCACGATGCGGGATTCCTTCATCACCCAGGCGTGAAACTCCCGCAAGGCGTTTCACGGAAACAGGAGTTCCAGCGATGTCGAATCATGACGGCAAACTCGGCAGAAGGTGCCAACGATCAACAGGGTTCACCCTGATCGAAATGGTCATCACGATCGTGATCTTGAGCATCGTGACCGGGACGAGTCTTGTTGCCTTGACTTCTGCCTTCAATGCCATGGCGACCGCGCAAGCCATCGCTCCGCTGTCGCTTGGCGGACAGATCGTGATGGAACGCATCCTCAAGGAGTTGCGAAACACCCAATGCAACCAGGTCACCCGACTGGACAATGGCAAGGCGTTGCAATTGATCGACAACAACGGTCGCACGGTCAAGTTCCATCAGATCAATACGACCACCCCTTCCATCTACATGACCTACAACAACGACAACGTGAATTGGCTGCTGGGCGCGAATGTCCAGGCAGACAGTCTGCGTTTTGTCGTGCCTACCTGTGACGGCACGGGACAACCCGCGCCGCAAAAACCCGGCCTGGTGACCGTCTCCTTCACGGTGTTTCAACGCTTTCCGGATAATGAGACGGTCACTCTACCTTTTCGAAGTTCAGTTTATGTAAGGAGTTCCTGATCATGAACGCGCACGCGGGACAAAGGGGTGCGCTTGTTGTCATTGCCATGGTGATGTTGGCGGGCGTGGCCGCCGTGGGTGCTTCCCTGTCCAAGATGCAGGTGAGCGGCACGGAGGTCGCGGCAAAGTATACCAGTGGCAACAAGTCGTTCAACATCGCCGAATCTGCCTTGCAGATCGGTCTCAAGCAGTTCAAGGATGCGGAGTGCGACCCCGGTCAGGTGGCCGGGGCCGTGCCGGAAGGAGACGATGGTTCCACGGTGATCACGCAAACCCTGGGCGAAGGCAAGAGTTTCAAATTGATCTTCTGTCCCATGGACGGCACCTGTTTCGATGATGACATGATGCCAACGGACGAGGATGTCACCCAGGCCGAGAACGAAAAAGACGATCCGGAAGGGACCCATCACCCCTATTGGCACAAATACAAGGGCAAGTATTTTCTGAAGTACTGGTATTTAAAATCCCACATGGGCCATAAATACCGCCATCACCACTGGCTCCATGCGGACAAGCGGGAGCACTGGCGAAAGGTGCAGTGGCATCGCAAGCACTGTCACGGCCCGCTGCATCGTCATCACAACAACTGGGATTCCAGGTGCATGACGGGTGGAGAGTACAGCGCCGAAGAGGATTCGGCCAACTACTGGATGGTGACCGCCCAGGACACCTCGACGGGCGAAAAATCGCGCACCCTCACCCAGGTGGTGACCTGCGAATCGGGGCCCGAGAACACCGGCAACCTGTTCAAAGGGGATAACTACAACGACTGGGATCGCAAGTATATGATCGATTCCCAGGCCAATGGGATCGTGACCTTTGGCACCAATTCGAGCGGTTGGAATCCCAACACACAGATCGAGAAGTTGGCCAACCGAACATTGACCCTGCCGAACACCAACGGACAACCGGTGTGGTTCCATGCCACCTTCAACCTGCCGGTCTATTCGGACAGCAGGTTCAGCCTGGTTATCGGCGTGGACGAAGGGTATTATCGCACCCGTCAAATCTACTGCGGGGACAACAGCGAAGGTTCAAGCCAGGTGGAGTTGAACAACACGAACAACACCATCATTTGCCGGCACTATGTGAACAACAACTGGACATCCACCTCCACCTCCATGAAATGCAACGGCACCGTGGATTCGGATTGCAAGTTGTCCGAGGGCAAGCTGCATTTCAAGCTGGGAACGTTCGATACCGCCCAGATCTACAGGATGGTGGTGAACGGCAAGCGGTTCAAACTGGTGGATGCCTATCTGGGCGTCGAGGATGGTGGCACCGCGGCGACCGCCAAGCCGGAGATGAAGGTCGGCAAGTGGGTGGAGAACCTGTAGGCAGTCTGGTTGACCCTGGAGCGTTCGTTTGAGGGTTTCAGGGGGATGACAAGCAAAAAAACGTGGCATCCCAACGGGGGGCGAAGCACCACGGCTTCGGCCCCCGTTTCTGTTTTGAGCGCCGGGTTGGCCTGATCATCACCAACGCGCCTGACACCAAGACGGCGCGCGGCGTTTTTTTTTCGCAAAAGGCGCGAAAAAACGCTTTCGTCAAGAGCGCGCCAAAGGCAAAATCAAAGGAAAAATCCTGGAAACGCCGTTTCCAAATCTCTGCCGGGGACCTTCGGTCCCCGGACCTCTGCGACAGTTTACGGCACCATGCCAACTTTGGAATGAACCACCATGACCACGCCTTCACCCTCTTCTCCACCCCATCCCATCCCCAACAGCCACCGCTATTTCGAAAACCGTTCGTGCGAGTATTTTCCCTGCCACGACCTGCCCGAAGGCAAACATTTGAACTGCCTCTTCTGCTTCTGTCCGCTCTACACCTTCGAAAACTGTCCCGGAACCCCCATCTGGCTCGAGTCCGGCATCAAGGATTGCTCGCACTGCACCACCACCGCCACCGAAGACGCCTACGAGGTGGTCATGGATTTCATCTTCTCCCGGCCAGGCGAATACCTTTGACCAACGCGTAAATCGCCGGAATCACCACCAGCGTCAGAATGGTCGAAGAAACCATGCCGCCCACCATCGGGGCGGCAATGCGCCGCATCACCTCCGAACCGGTGCCGCTGCTCCACAAAATCGGCACCAAACCCGCCATGATCGCCACCACGGTCATCATCTTCGGTCGCACCCGCTCCACCGCACCTTCCATGATCGCGGCATAAAGATCGTCCCGCGTCACCGGAACGCCTTCCTTGATCCGCTCGGCGCGGATCGCCTCCCAGGCATGCTCCAGATAGATCAACATCACCACCCCGGTCTCCGCCGCCACTCCGGCGAGCGCGATGAACCCCACCGCCACCGCCACGCTCCAGTTGAACCCCAGCGCATCCATCAGCCAGATGCCGCCCACCAGCGAGAACGGCAACGACAGCATCACGATCAGCGTTTCGGCGATCTTGCCGAAGTTGATGTACAACAAGACAAAGATAATGAAAATGGTGAGTGGCACCACGATCCGCAACCGCTCCTTGGCCCGCTCCATGTACTCGAACTGGCCGCTCCACTGCAAGAAAGTGCCCGGCGGAAGCTGCACCGCCTCCCGCACCGCCTTTTGCGCATCGGCCACATAGCCGCCGATGTCCCGCTCGCGAATGTCGATGTAGATGTAGACCGCCGGCAGGGCGTTCTCGGTACGGATGGTGGCCGGTCCTTTCTCCAGACGTATGGCGGCCAACTGTCCCAACGGCACCGAGGCGCCGTTTTCCGCCCGCAACAACACCCTCTGGGCTATGGCGTTCGGATCGGAACGAAAATCGCGCGGATAGCGCACGTTGACCGTAAACCGTTCGCGACCCTCCACCGTGGTGGTGACCGCCTCGCCGCCCAACGCGGTGAGGATGGTTTCTTGCAAATCGCCGATGGTCAGACCATAGCGGGAGATGGCGTCCCGATCCGGATCGATGGTCAGATAATAGCCGCCGATCACCCGTTCGGCATAGGCGCTGGTGGTGCCCGGCACCTCACGCACCACCGCTTCGATCTGCTGGGCGATCGGTTCGATCTCTTCCAGGCTCTTGCCGAACACCTTGATGCCGATCGGGGTGCGGATGCCGGTGGAGAGCATGTCGATGCGCGCTTTCAACGGTTGGGTCCAGGCGTTGCTGATGCCGGGCATGCGCAACGCCTCGTCCATCTCCTGGATCAATTTGTCCAGGGTCATGCCCGATCGCCATTCGGACTCGGGTTTCAGGGTGATCACGGTTTCGAACATTTCGGTGGGGGCCGGATCCGTGGCCGTGGCCGCGCGTCCCGCCTTGCCGAGCACCGAGGCGACCTCCGGAAACCCTTTGATGATCTTGTCCTGGGTTTGGATCAGCTCTTCGGCCTTGGTCATCGACAGGCCGGGCAGGGTGGTGGGCATGTAGAGGATCGAGCCTTCGTTCAAGGCCGGCATGAACTCCGCGCCGATTCGTTTGGCCGGTTCCACGGTGGCCACCAGGGTGACCACGGCCATGAGGATAAAGGTGAGTTTGAAACGCAGCACCAGGCGGATCACCGGGCGATAGAGCCAGATCATCAGGCGGTTCAGGGGATTTTTTTGTTCCGGCATGATCTTGCCGCGCACGAACAGCAGCATCAGCACCGGCACCAGGGTCACGGAAAGGAACGCCGCTCCGGCCATGGCGAATGTCTTGGTGTAGGCGAGGGGTTTGAACAGTCTTCCTTCCTGATCTTCCAGGGTGAAGACCGGCAGGAACGACACGGTGATCACCAGCAGGCTAAAGAACAACGCCGGCCCCACCTCGACCGCGGCTTTCATCAGCACCTCGGCGCGCGGGGTGTCGGGCGGGGCGCGTTCCAGGTGTTTGTGGGCGTTTTCGATCATCACGATGGCGGCATCGACCATGGCGCCCACGGCGATGGCGATGCCGCCCAGACTCATGATGTTGGAGGTCATGCCCAACGCGTTCATGAGCAGGACGGCGATCAGCACCCCGACCGGCAGCATGAGAATGGCCACCAAGGCGCTCGGAATGTGCAACAGAAAGATCACGCACACCGCAGCCACGATCAGGCTCTCTTCGATCAGGGTGATTTTGAGGGTTTCCACGGCCCGCAAAATCAGCTCCGACCGGTCATACACCGCCTCGATGCGCACATCTTCCCCGAGGCTTCCGGCCATTTCGGCGATCTTGGCCTTGGCGTTGCGGATCACCGCCAGGGCGTTTTGTCCGAAGCGTTGCATGACGATGCCGCTCACCGCCTCGCCTTCGCCATTGAGTTCCGCCAGTCCGCGTCGTTCGTCGGGTCCGAGTTCCACGCGGGCCACGTCGCGCAGGCGTATGGGGGTGCCGCGTTCCTCTTTCAAGACGATTTTTTCGATATCCTCGATGCCGCGCAGATACCCCTTGCCGCGCACGATGTATTCGGTTTCGGCCATCTCCACCACCCGTCCGCCGACATCGCGGTTGCTCATGGCGATGGCGCGGGTGACGGTGGAGAGGGGGATCTTGAACCCTTCCAACAGTTGTGGATCCACGATCACCTGGTACTGTTGCACGTAGCCGCCGACGCTGGCCACTTCGGCCACCCCTTCGGCCTTGGCGAGATGATAGCGCAGATACCAGTCTTGCAGGGTACGGAGTTCGGCCAGGGATTTCTCCTTGGCCAGCACCACGTATTGATAGACCCAGCCGACGCCGGTGGCGTCCGGTCCCAAGGTGGGGGTGACGCCGGTGGGCAGGCGGCGTGCGGCGAAGTTGAGGTATTCGAGCACGCGACTGCGTGCCCAATAGATATCGGTGCCGTCTTCGAAGATCACATAAACGAACGAGGTCCCGAAGAACGAAAATCCGCGCACCAGTTTGGAGCGTGGCACCGAGAGCATGGCGGTGGTCAGGGGGTAGGTGACCTGATCTTCGACCACTTGCGGGGCCTGGCCGGGGTAGTCGGTATAGAGGATCACCTGCACGTCCGAGAGATCGGGGATGGCGTCGAGCGGGGTGCGGGTGAGGGCGGTGATGCCGGCGGCGGTCACGAACAGGGTGGCGAGCAGGACCAGGAGGAGGTTGCGGCCAGACCAGTGGATGAGTGCGGCGATCATGCGGGCCTCGGGGTGGTGAGGGTGGAAAGGGTTCGGTAAACCCGTTGCGGGGGACCGGGGCCGAAGGTCCCCGGTCCCCCGCAACGGGGTCACTCTTGGCGCGGCATCAGTGCGAAAAATGGCCCAACGCCGCCCTCAGATTCGCTTCGGCATCGATGAGAAAATTGGCGCGCACCACCACCTTCTCCGCCTCCATCAACCCTTCGAGAATCTCCACATACCCACCACCCTTGGCTCCGGCACGCACCGCACGCGGCTCATACAACCCCTCGCCACGCTCCACCAGCACCACCTGACGCGCCCCACTGTCCAACAACGCCGAATCCGGCACCGAAATCGATCCCTCGCCCAACATGACCTGCAATCGCAACGTGGCCTGCAACGCCGGTCGCAACTGCCCGTCCGGATTGGCCAACTCCACCCGTACCTTGGCGGTGCGCGTCTCCGGAGAGAGCATCGGTTGAATGAAGGCGATCCTGCCGGTAAAACTCTTGCCAGGCTGGGCGTTCAAAATCACCTCCACCTCCTGCCCCTCCCGCACAAACGGAAGATCCTGCTCGAACACGTCCGCCAACACCCACACCACCGACAGATCGGCAATGCGATACAACATCTCGCCAGGCATGAAACGCATCCCCTGCACGGCACTCTTCTCGATCACCACCCCGGAAACCGGCGACGGAATGGTCACGGTGCGGGTGGCAACCCGCTGCGCGACCAACTGCCGAATCCGACTCGCGGGCAAATCCCAGTTGCCAAGCCGGGCCAAGGCGCCCTCGGCCAGATCGTCGGCAGTGCGCCGGGTTTCGACATCCGCCTGCTTCAACGCCTCGCTGGCACGCAACGCCGCCAGATACTCCTGCTGGGCCTGCAACACCACCGGGGCATAGACCTCCATGAGCGGTTGACCGCTCTTGACCTTCTGACCGGTGACATCGGCATGCAACTTCTCGATCCACCCCTCATACTTCAGCGTGACCACCCGCAAGCGGCGCTCGTCCACGCTCACCGCGCCCACGGCACGAACCTCGCGACTCAAGGAACGCTTCACGGCGACCTCGGTCTTGACGCCCAGCTTCTGCACCTTGTCCAGATTGATGCGAACCGCGCCCGATCCGGCATCCCCGGCCATCTCATCCTCGTAGACCGGGATGTAGTCCATGCCCATCGAATCTTTCTTGGGGGTGGGCGAGATGTCCGGCTGGCCCATTGGATTGCGATAATAAAGGATTTTTCGCTCGGCATCGCCCGCTTCGACCAAAGATGGCGGGGCCAGCATCGCAGACAACACCACCCACCAGACCATCTTCATGAACGGCATTCGTCCGGATCCGGCCCTGTTCATAAATCTCCTCCCACCAACCGTTCGATTTCGGCCAAACGAACCTGCTGATCGAATTGCGCCTTGAGCCGTTCGATCTGGAATTTTTTCAACCGCTGCACCGCGTCCAACACCATGCTTGCCTCGGTGATGCCGGTCTCGTACCCCTTCAGGGAGGAGCGCACCGCCACCCGCGCCTGGGGCAACAACACCTCGTCGGCGGTCTTTTCCACCTGCCTGGCCTCCTCGAGGCTCAACAATGCCTCGCGCAGACCTGACTCGAGTTGCAAGCGGGCCGCGTTCCAACGCTCCCGCGCTGCTCCCGTTTTCGCCTCGGCTTCCCTCTCCCCAGCCCGACGCCAACCGGTCACCACGGGCAGATTGAGGTTCACCATGGCCTCGAAACCGTCCTTCATCCCCTCGTCCTTGCGATCCACCAGACCAAAACCCAGTTCGAGATCCGGCAGCCAGTTCTTGCCGGCCAGTCGCTTCTCACCCTGAGCACCCTCCAGACGGGCCTGACTCATCTTCAAACCCGGATTGAACTCCATTGCCCGCTCCAAAAGCGGGAGGAATCGCAACGCCTCCTCCGCAGGGATCGGACGCATTTGAGGATGCTCGACCAAAGGGGCGTCTGGAGAGCGGTTCACCAACGCATTCAACCGGGCGCGAATCCGATGACGCTCCTTCTCCATGCGCGCCAACTCCGCGCTCATCGCCCCACGTTCCGCCTCGGCGGAAGTGGCCTCGGACTGACCGCCCATCCCCTGGGCATACCGCACCCTCGCCAATTCCACCAACGCGCGCATCACCTGAATCAACTCCGAGGTGGCATCCATGGAGAGATGAACCCGGTGATAGTCGGCATAGGCGCTCTTGATGCGCATCACCACCTCGGCCACCCGCTCCTGCAACTGCCCCTCGGCCTCCCGATGACCGGCCTCGGCGATCTCCCGTTTCGTTTGACGCTTGCCCCAGCCCGGAACTTCTTGAATCAGGGTGTATTTGTAAATGGCCGTGCGGCTCGGCCAGCCGGCATCGTTCCGGGAGATGTCGTCGAAGGTGAGCTGAAATTTCGGATCCGGCCAACCGTCCGATCCATCCACCCGCGCCCTGGCGGCATCACGCTCCAGGGATGCGGCGGCCAACTCCGGATTCATGCGCCGGGCCAGCTCCAACAGTTCGCCGACCGATGCCCCCACCGGGGTCACCGCATCCGCCCAAACGGTCTCCAATGCGCCAATCAGCATCGTCACCGCGCATAATGCGATCGAAACAGCTCTCATGGCATCCAATCTTCCCCAAGGTTTCGAATCAGAATCCCCTTGCACGCCCCCCAATCCGGATGATCGGGGACCGAAAAAGTCTCCAGATGCGCCGGGACCAGCACTCCGGCGCGATTTTTCACGTCATGGGTGCCGATCGGCTCGCCTGCCCATCCCCCTGGAATGAGATCGGTCAACGAGACGGACCCGTCCCCCGGATGTTCGACACCCCAATGGAGGTGGGCCGGACGATTGGCCATCCGGATCCGTTCCTCCCCATCGACCACCACCACCGCATCGGGAATGCCGTCAATAAGCTCCAACAGCCAGGACTTGAAACGACGCGCTCCGGTCAGGGTCTCCTCGGTGCGCCGGGCGATCAACAGAATCTCCAGGTTGACCGCCAACTGCTGGGTCATCTCCAGGATTTCACGCAGATGCGCCCCGAACATGGCATCCAGGGAGGCCAGTTCCAGCACCCCGAGCAGCCGTTCGCCACGCAGGACCGGCAGGATCAGCAACGAGCGCGGCGACACCGAACCAAGCCCGGACTGGATCTTCCAGAATCCCTCCTCGGGGAGATTGAAGGCCATCGGTTGATGGTCGATCGCGCACTGCCCCAACCACCCCTCGCCGGGACGAATCGATTCGGGAGCCTGATCATCGCCAAACCGACCCACCCGCGTCAAACCGGCCTCGGCGCCTTCTCCCTCCAGAATATACAGGGTGGCCTGATGCACGGGAAAGAATTGACTCAACTGACCGAACCAGCTGCGGCTCAGGCTTTCCAGATCCCGGGCTTGCTGCAAGGTGACGGCGAATTCGGCATGTCGGCTCCTGGTGCGCGCCTCGACCACCAGTTTCTCCGCGGCTTCGTGGGTCTTGGCCATCGCCTCCCGCTTGGCACGCGACTCGCGCATGGCGCGCAACCCCATGAACAGCAAGGCAAACACCCCGAATCCGGCCAGAAAGATCACCAGCAGCCTCTCTTCCAAGGGCGTGGCGCTCTCCAGATCGCCGAGCAGCACCAACGACCAATCGCCGGCGGGATCGTTCCAACGCACCGGCGCCATCGCGCGGGCATGGCGCCTCTCGCCGATGATCATCTCCTCCCGATAGACATCGAATGGCAGGGAGTGGGGGACATTGCCTTTTTCGTAACTCTTGCCAAACTGGTTGAGTTTGGCGATCTCCTCCAACTGGCGCGGGGTGGGATCCCCGTTGAGCCGGAAAAGCCAATCCTTTTCGGTGGTCGCGAAGACCACCCCTTGCGGGGAGAGCAACAGGGAGAGGGTGCCCGGCACGGCAATCTTCTGATCCAGATAGTCTCCCAACAGCTTGATCACCACCACGCCGATGATCGTCCCTTGCCGGGTGGTGCCGGTATAAATGGCATCCGCGACATAAAGGCCACGTTCGAGCGTCTTGGAACCGACCGCGGCATAGACGTTCTCCTTGCCGGCCATGGCCTGCTGCCAATAGGGTCGGAACTTGATGTTCTTGCCCACGCTCGATTCGTGATCGCTCTCGTGGACCACGATCTTGCCCTCGTTGTTCATCACGTACACCCCGTCGGCATCGAGCATCAGCCGCGCCACCTGCATGCGCGCCAGCCCCTCGGGGTCGTTTTGCGAACGTTTGCCGGTCACCAACTCCTTGAGAACCGGTTCGTTGAGCCCCAGCAGGGAGGTCACGCCCATGGCCTGTCCCCGCATGGTCTCGAGTTCCAGACCGATCGCCTCGCGTTGCGTCTTGCCATCGAGCTGGTTGCGGTAATCCCGTTCCATCACCGACCGGAACAGATTGCCAGCCAACATGCCGCTCGCCACCGCCACGAGCAGAATCAGCAGGATGGCGATCCGTCCGTGATTCAACAACCAGTGGGAGAGGACACGCATGGCCTAGACCTCCACCTGGCAGGCGGCGAGAGACTCCTGGAGCGCGGCCAGCGCATCCTCGAATTCGTAGGCCCGCAATGCCTTGTCGATGCGACCCCAGTTCGCGCCGCAGGCGGATTGAAACAACGAGGCATCCCCGCTCCAGATCTCCTCGGCCTCGCTGCCGAAGTCGGCCAGCACTCTGGCCAGTTTCCGACCCACGATCGCGAGTCGCTCCCGATCGATCGCCGCGGCAACCGGCTGGATCGGCGACGACTCCTCGGGCAGGGCACGTCGAAGACCCGCGATCACGGTACGCAGAGGCGGCTCGATCGCCTCGAGAAGCGCTTCGATGGCCTCCCGTTCGGCGTGATTGCGAATCGCCGATTCGATCCCGCCAGACTGCTCCTGCAAGCCGCTCGCGCCGATGTTCCCCGAGGAACCCTTGAGGGTATGGGCCTCCCGTTCGGCGGTGATCCAGTCGTCGGCGTCCAGCGAGGCGCGAATCCGGGCGAGCACATCGGCCTGTCCGGCCAGATACTTGCGCAGCATGGATAGATAGAGGGGCTTCTTGCCCACCACCCGTTTGAGTCCGAGGTTGACATCCAGCCCGTCGATGTCACGCGGGAGGCCGTCCGCCCCTGCGGGCTGGAGCGGCGGAGCGACGGAGACCGGCTCGGTCGAAAGCGGAGCGGGGATCGGTTGTGGCGTCACGACGGGAGCCGCGACCACCTGGCGCGGAGGAATCCACTTGAGCAGCGCGCGCCACAAGAGGTCCGGATCGATCGGCTTGGCGACGTGATCGTTCATCCCCGCCGCCGAGCAGCGTTCCCGATCCTGTTGCATGGCGTTGGCGGTCATGGCCAGAATCGGCAGCCCGGCGAGATCGGGAATCTTGCGAATCTCCATGGTCGCGGTCACCCCATCCATCACCGGCATCTGCATATCCATCAACACGACATCGTAGCGATGCCGTTGCACCATCTCGACCGCGATCCGGCCATTGTCCGCCAACTCCACCACAAAACCGGCATCCTCCAGGATCCCCTTGGCCACCTCCTGGTTGAGATCGTTGTCCTCCACCACCAGAATCCGCGCTCCGGCAATCGTGGCCAGATCGTTGGCCGCATCGCTCGGCTCACCGGCATGCCGCTCCGCATCCTCGGGGTCGTTCCGCTCCCCGCCCAGAAGTCGCATCACGCAATCCAGCAGCATCGATGCATTGACCGGCTTGATCAACACCTCGCCGATGCCGGCCTCCTCGGCATCCTTCAACACCTCCTCGCGTCCATAGGCGGTGACCAGCGAAAGACGCGGCATGCGCCGCAAGACCAATTCCTGAATCCGTTCCGCCGTCTCGGCGCCGTTCAACACCGGCATGCGCCAATCCAGAAACACGATCTCGAACGGCGTGCCGCGTCCATCCGCCACCCGGATGGCGTCGATCGCCTGATAGCCCCCTTCCACCCCCTCGACCACGAAGCCCATCCCACCCAACAGATCCATCAACACCACGCGGGCGTTGTCGTTGTCGTCCACCACCAGCACGCGCCGTCCGCGCAGGTCCGGACGGGGCACCAGCAACCGCTCGGATTTCTGCCCCTTGCCGAGTCGGGCCGTGAACCAGAAGGTCGATCCCACCCCCACCTGGGACTCCACCCCCACTTCGCCCCCCATCAGCGCGGCCAGATTCCGGGAGATGGCCAGTCCCAGACCGGTGCCGCCGAATTTGCGCGTGGTCGAGGCATCCGCCTGACTGAAACTCTGGAACAGCCGTCCCATCTGCTCCTGGGTGAGGCCGATGCCGGTGTCGCGCACGCCAAAGCGCATCAGAACATCCCTGGAACGCTCTTCCAGCTTGCGCACCACGATGGTGATCTCGCCGCGGTCGGTGAATTTGACCGCGTTGTTGCAGTAGTTGATCAGAATCTGTCCCAGACGCAACGGATCGCCGATCAGGGCGTCCGGGACATCCTGGGCCACGTCGAAAATCAGCTCCAACCCTTTGGAACTGCTCTTCTCGCCGATCA
This sequence comes from Candidatus Magnetaquiglobus sp., assembly GCF_058402785.1. Lineage (NCBI taxonomy): Bacteria > Pseudomonadati > Pseudomonadota > Magnetococcia > Magnetococcales > Candidatus Magnetaquicoccaceae > Candidatus Magnetaquiglobus > Candidatus Magnetaquiglobus sp. The sequence continues at coordinate 83,472 of NZ_JBZVFG010000004.1, read as the reverse complement.
GATTGGTGACGTTATCGAGCACCCTGGTCAGTTCGAAGGGGGTCTGCTCGATGGAGAGCTTCCCGGCCTCGATCTTGGAGAAATCGAGAATATCGTTGATGATCCCCAACAGATGCTGGCCGGACTGCCAGATTTTTTGAATCTGATCGCGCTGCCGGGTGGTCAAATCGGTTTTCAGCACCAGGTGCGACATGCCGATGATCGCGTTCATCGGCGTGCGGATCTCATGGCTCATGTTGGCCAGAAAATCGCTTTTGGTGCGTGCCGCGTCGTCGGCCAGCCGCTTGGCCTCCTGCAAGACCCGTTCGACCTCCTTCTGCTGGCTGATGTCCCGCAGGGAGAGACAGATGTTGACGCCGCGATCGTCATCGACCGCCAGACGCGAAATGCCGACCTGCACCGGGAACGGACCATCGTCCCGACGCCTGCCGGCCCGTTCGCCGTCCTCCGCGCCACGCCAGAAGGGTTGGGCCTTGGGATCCTCCTCGGGACCGAGCGGCAGGAGCGTCTCCACCCCCAGACCGTCCAACGCGCCTCGGGCATAGCCGAACATCGCCTCGGCACGGGCATTGGCCAGGATGATCCGACCCTGGCCATCGACCACCAGCAATCCATCCGGGGCCGATTCCACGATCCCCTTGAACCACCGTTCCGTGGCCGCGATCACCCGTTGCTGGGCTTCGAGCTTTTCGGCCTGGGTCAGCAGTTGCGTGGTCTGCTCCTGGGTGGCCTGCAACAGACGCTGGGTGCGCGCGGTGCGCTCCAGGATCTCCAGATTCATCGCCACGATCGGCAACAGCGCTTCGAGCAGAGCCTGTTCCCGCTCGTCGAACCCCTGGAAATTGGCCAGCTCCACCACGCCCATCAACCGATCGGCGCTCAACACCGGCAACAGCATGATCATCCTGGGTGGGGTTTCGGTCAGCGAACCGCCCACGCGGATGTAATCGACCGGCGGGTCGTGAATGATCAGAGGGGTCCGTTCCAGCGCGCACTGTCCCACCAGGCTTTCGCCGATCGCAAAGACCCGCGACAACTCCTTGCGCTCCCGGAAGGCGTGACTGGCCAACAGACGCAGATGTCTGGACTCCTCGTCGTGGATGTAGAACACCCCGTGTCCGATTCTCAAGATCGGCGCGAGCTGAGACAAGAATCGCCGCGCCAGGACCGTGAAGTTTCCGGATCCCTGCAACTCCGCCGAAATGCGTGCCTGGTGCCCCTTGATCCACTGTTCATTGGCGATCTGACGCGCCATGACGCTGTAGGCGCCCAGCGAATTGGCCAACTCCCGCACCTCGGTGGCCGCCGCCCCGAAATGAACCGATGGGGCGTGTCCGCCGGAGAGCATCGCCTGCACCAGTTCGTTCAGCCGTGCCAGGGGCAGGATGATCGAGCGCCGATAGTAGATCCCCAACACGCCGATGATCAGCACCAGGTTCGTCACCCCCAGCCCGAGACAGAGCTGCCAGACGATGCTGATCTGGTCATCGATGCGATAGAGGGTCCTGTACAGACGAGACCCGACCCGATCCCGGAACTGTTCGATGGGGGCGTGGACATTGTGGAGAACCCGCTGATAGGTGTCGTCGAACACCTGTTTCATCGCGGCATCCTTTTGACCCTGATTCATCAGGGTGAAGGCCTTGGACTCCAGATCGATCAGCTGATCCGAATGGCTTTTGGCCTGGGCGACCCAGCTGATCTCCTCGGTGGAGAGCTTCATGGCCATCAGGGCGGCCTCGGCCTTTTCGCGGGTCCGGTTATGCCGCACCTCGCGCCAATACTCCTCCTCTTCGCGGGTATCCCCGGTGGCGGTGAACACCCGGACGTGCATGGTCATCTTTTTGGAAGCCACGATCAACGCATCGGCCTGATGCAAGGCCGACTCCCGCAACAAAGCGATCCGATCGCGCTCCTTGGAGAGATCCCACAGGTAGACCAGACTGGCGGTGTTCAACAAGGCGATCACCAGGTAGATGCCGATCATCATCCGATTGGCCAGTTGAATGCGCATGCCGCTCACCCCACCGACCCGGATTCGGAGTCGCCGGACCGCGCCTGACCGGGCGCGGTGGTTTCGCTCTCCTCGAAGGTCACCACCGCGCCGATGATCCGCCCATCCCGTTCGATCGCGGTGCAGGCGTAATCGACCAGCAACGGGGTCCGGTCGCGACGTCGGCAGCGCACCTCCTGCCGGGTACGCGGGCGACCATCGCGCAGGGTCCGATCGATCGGCGTCTCGCCGGAGGCTGGATGCTCCTCGGCGCCGGCATGGAACAGATCGACGATCGCCAGGCCGATCGCCGAATCTTCGGGCATGGCGAACATGGCCAGGGCCGACCGGTTGATGAAGATGATCCGACCGGTGGCATCCACCCCCAGGATGCCTCCTTCGACCGCGCCCAGAATCTGCCGGCTCCACTCCTCGGCGGCGGTGGCCTGGGCCAGCAGTTCCGCGGTGCGCTCGGCGCGCAACAGGATGTCCAGACTCATGGCCACCGTGGGTTGCAACTCACCCAGCAGGGCATGATCCTCGTCGGTCAGGGGGCGGAACAGGGCCAGTTCCAGCACCGCGAAGAGCCGACCGGCGTGCATCACCGGTTGCAGCAGGATGGTGCCCGGCACGCTGTCCCCGAGCCCGGAGCGGATGTGGAAATAGCTTTTGCCCGGCCTGTCGAGGGTGAACGAACGTCGTTCCAGAGCGCACTGCCTCAGCAGCGCGCCAACGGGACGGGCCGTCTCCTCCGGCGTATCGCCGATCCCCGCGTAACGGGCCAGGGGAACGAGTCGTTGTTCCGTTTCGTTCCAGAGGCAGATGAGTCCGAGTCCCAGATTCAGGGGCGAGGCCAGCGACGACAGAAGCGTCTGGCCCAGCTCCAGGGGGGTGTGTGCCTGTTGCAGACGGGCGGCGATCTCGCCGACCAGAACGCTCCGGGCGGTCAATTGCCGCTGACGGGCATGGTTGGACTCAAGCTCCGCGAAGGCCCGCAGAAGCGGTTTGCGGACGCGACTCACCAGAGCGCGCGCAGCCAGCATGGCGCTCAGGGCCATGGCGCCCATCACCCCCAGCAGAACCGACAACAGATGGCCCGAGATCACCCGACTCTCGCTTTCCGGGGCAAAGGTCGCCACCCGGAATTTCTGTTGATGCACCATGAAGGGGTGCAGGCCGACCAGCCAGGCATCTTCCTGTCCGACGATCTCGGGAGGGATCCGGAAGGTTTCGCGATCGTCGCTGTTCGCGGCCAGCCGCAGGGCCTCGGCCAGGACCGGCAGACCGATCTTTCCGGATTCGCGCAGCACGGACTGAAGCACGATGTCGCGATTCGCGAAACGCTCCTCGCCCGGCAGACCCAGCACCTTGCCGTCCGAGGCCAGCAGGGCCACATATCCCTGCTTGCCGAAGCGCATCCGGGTGGTCATGCGCGACATGTCGTTGAGCAGCACGTCGAAGGCCACCACGAAACGCTGCCCGCTGGCCCGATCCGACCAGCTGGTGGAAGCGGTGATGCCGGGTTCCCTGGTGGTGGCGAAGATGTAGGGCTCGGTCCAGTGGATTTGATCTTCCGGGGTGGCCAGGGCGCCGGCGAACCAGGGACGTTTGCGCATGTCGTAATCCTGTTCGCGCCACTCCTCTCCGGCGGGGGTGCGGGAATTTTGCCAGGTGAGCCACTGGTGACGCCTGGGGTTCCTGTTCAGATCGGAGAGCCGATTCTTCCATCCTTCCGGATTCTTGAGCAGCATGGTCTCCCGTGCCCCATCGCTGGCCAGATGAAAGCTGCTGATCAGTCCGTGATTCTGGATGATCGGGATGAGCAGACCATTGAGGCCGGGTGTGTCATCCAGGCTGATCCGGCCATCCCTGGCCAGATCGCGAACCGACAGCAGCAGGGCATCGATCTGCTCGGCCATGGCCGCGAACTCCCGGGTCACCCGATCCGCAACGACCTGTTGATGCAAAAAGGCGTTGGTTTCGGCGAGCGGACGGGCCTGAAGCCAGTAGAACGGCACGATCCCCCCAAGGGCGGCGATCAACACGAGCATGGGGACCGATCTGCCGAGTCGCGCCAACAGGGCGGGGATGAAACCGGCATCAAAATGCGACGTTTGCCCCACCCCGCCAGACTCGGAGGGGAGGGGGTCAACCGATGCGGGGATGGGGGATGGCATGGTCACGGGGCGACATCCGCATGAGGTGTGTCGGCGAATCGCGCCCGGATGGCGAGGATATCCGGGAGCAGTGACCGGAACAAAGGCGCCAGACGGGGATCGAAATGGATGCCGGCCTGGGATTCGATGTAGTAGAGCGCATCCTCGATCTCCCAGGCCGGCTTGTAGGGACGCTCCGCGGTCAAGGCATCGAAAACGTCGGCAATCGCCACGATCCGGCCCACCAGGGGGATCGACTCCCCCTCGAGTCCCTCGGGATAGCCGCTGCCATCCCACTTTTCGTGATGGGTCAGGGCCAGGATGCGCGCGGTCTTGAGCAGGTCGTCGTCGTGTTCCCCGATGATCGCGCCCCCCATCTCCGGGTGACGTTTCATGATCGCCCACTCGTCGCCTTCGAGTCGGCCCTTTTTGAGCAACACATGGTCCGGAATGCCGATTTTGCCGATGTCGTGGAGTTGGGCGGCGTTGAAGAGCAGGTCGGCGCTCTCCTCGCCCATGCCGGCGGCCCGTCCGAGCAGACGGGCGAAGTGGCTCATGCGCATGACATGATGGCCGGTTTCGTTGTCCTTGAACTCCGCCGCCCGACCCAGACGCATGATGATCTCCCGGCGGGTGCGTTCCAGATCGGCGGTCCGCTCGGCCACCAGCCGTTCCAACTCGAGCGTCTGATCCCGCAACGCCAGATGGGTCTTGATCCGCGCCAGCACGATCGTGGGTCGGATCGGCTTGGTCAGATAATCGACCGCGCCCAGCTCCAGCCCGATCCGTTCGTCCTCCAGTTCGTCGAGGGCCGTGACGAAGATCACCGGAATCCGGCGGGTATCCGGGTTCTCCTTGAGACGACGGCACACCTCGTAACCATCCATGCCCGGCATCATGATATCCAGGAGGATCAAATCGGGCGGATTGGGAGAAGCGGCGATGCGCAAGGCGATCGCTCCCTGGGTGGCGACGCGGGTGCGGTACGGGGGGGTGAGCATCTCGGTCAACACGGTGATGTTGTCCGGGATGTCGTCCACCAGCAGGATGGTCCGCGGCAGAGGGGCGTGCGTGGACATTGGGCTATCTTGGTAGAGGGATCACAACTTGATTTGGCAATTCTGGGCGATTTCCCGCAATTTGTCCAGAGCATCCTCGAACTCGTATTGATCGATCAATCGCTTGAGACGATCCGCCTCCGGATGCATGCCCATGGCTCCCAATTTTTCGGAGATTCCCAACACCTTGCCGCTGGCCGTTGAGTCGTACTCTCCGAGCAGGACGGCCAATTCGCCCATTCCGGTGGCCAACTCCTCCCGATCCACCGTGACCGGCGCGGACGCCAAAGTGGGTGACGGAGGAGAAGGAGGGGGGTGGTTTTCTCCCATCGCCGCATCGATGGCGCGCACAAGGCGGGTCAACTCCGTATCCAGGGCGACGCGCGCCTCGGCGAACCCCTCCAGCTCCCCGCCTTTTTTCAGAATCTCCTCGACCACGCGGCTCCTCTCGACCAGATCGGTGGCGCCGATATTGGCGGCCAACCCCTTGAGCGTATGGGTTTCGCGAATGGCGGTGATCAACTCCCGATCCTTGACCGCAGCATCCAGACGGGTGACAAACGAGGTTTGCGTTTCACGGAATCGGACGATCATCTTGCGCAACAGGTTGTGACTGCCTCCCATGCGCTTGAGAGCCTGGGCGGTATCCACGCCGGGCAGATGGGGAACCGTGGGCGGGGCGGGCGGCGGGGCGGGCGGCGGGGTGGGCGCGAGCGCCGGGGGGTCGATCGGGGACGTGCCTTGCCGTTCGCTCCGGATCCAGCGCGCCAGGGTGACGAAGAGTTGCGACACATCCAGCGGCTTGGCGATGTGGTCGTTCATGCCGCACGCCAGGCACTTCTCGCGATCCTCGACCATGGCGTTGGCGGTCATGGCCAGAATCGGCAGATCCGCGAATCTGGGATTGGCGCGGATCCGGCGCGTGGCCTCGTACCCATCCATCACCGGCATCTGGCAATCCATCAACACCCCGTCGAAGGACCCCTGGTCGAGCCGGGTCAGGGCCTCGGCGCCGTTGACCGCCACCTCGACACGGATTCCGGCCAGTTGCAGCAACTCCAGGGCCAACTCCCGATTGATCGGATGGTCCTCCACCAACAACAGATGCCTGCCCATCAGGGCGGAGCGGGCCGCTTCCGGAATCTCCTCGCCGGGTTGGGAGTCGGCGCGCTCCGCCCGACAGGTCACATGCCGAAGCCCGAATCGGGCGGTGAAATGGAAGGTGCTGCCCACACCCGGCTCGCTCTCCACGCCGATTTCGCCATCCATGAGTTCCACCAGCCGTCTGCTGATGCTCAATCCCAGTCCGGTGCCGCCGTATCGGCGCGAGGTGGAGCCATCCCCCTGGGAAAAGGCCTCGAACAGCCTGCCGATCTGCTCCTGGCTCAAGCCGATGCCGGTATCGGTGATCGCGAACCGCAACCGCACATGGTCATCCTCGTCGGCGATACGGCTCACGGCCACCAGCACCCGACCCTTTTCGGTGAACTTGATGGCATTGTTGACCAGATTGGTCAACACCTGTCCCAACCGCATCCCATCGCCGATCAGAGCATCCGGCACCGTGGAGGGAATCCGGAACACCAGGTCCAACCCCTTGTCGCGGGCCTTGAGCAGCGAGATGTCGTTGACATGATCCAGCACCACCTTGAGCGAGAAGTCGGCCTGCTCCACGTTCATCTTGCCGGCCTCGATCTTGGAGAAGTCGAGAATGTCGTTGATGATCCCCAACAGATTCTTGGCCGCGCCCTCCACCTTCTGGATGTGGTTGCGCTGCTTGTCGCTCAACTCGGTGCGCAACACCAGATGGGTCATGCCGATGATGGCGTTCATCGGGGTGCGGATCTCATGGCTCATGTTGGCCAGAAAGTCGCTCTTGGCCTTGGCCGCCGCCTGGGCCTTGCCCATGGCCACGGTCAACTCGCGGGTACGCTCATCGACCAGCTCTTCCAGATGCTCCTTGTAGGCCTCCAGTTCCACCCGCGACCGCTCCGCATCCTCGGCCAGACTCAAGGCCGCCAGCCGCTGCTGGAACAGCTCGTCGGTGGACGGCTCCGCGGATTCCGGCGGATCATCCTGTTCCGGGGATTGAAACACCGGCTCCCGTCCGCGCTCCTTGGCCATGGCGTTGACCAGATGTTTCAACTCGATGATGCGCCGTTCGCGACCCAGGGCCAGCCGGTTGAACCGCTCCACATCCGCCATCCGATCCCGCAACGCCAGATTCTCGCGCAGTTTCTCCTCGACCTGCTTGCGTTCGGTGATGTCGCGGCTGATCCCCAGAATCCCCAACAGTTGTCCATGTTCGTTCCAGAACGGGGTGCGCACCTCCTCCAGAAGAACCCGGCTCCCATCCGGATAGACCACCCACGCCTCGTCGGTCTGGGGCTTGAGATCCGCCAGGGTGGCCTGCTCCCTGGCACGGAACCGGTCGGCGATCTCGGGTTCGAGCAGTTCGTGGTCCGTGCGTTCGATGATCCGATCCACCGGTTGACCGACCCGCGCCGCGAAGGCCTCGTTGCAATCCAGATAGACCCCTTCCGGATTCTTGTACCAGATCGGATCCGGGATCGCGTTGATCAGCGCCCGCATGGTGGCGCGCTGCCGTTCGATCTCCAGGGTGGTGAGCATGGTGTCGGTGATGTCCTGGGTCACGCCGTACATGTCGGTGGGCTCCCCCGACGGCCCGCGCACCAGATGACCGATGGTGTGCAACCAGGCCACGCGGCCATCGCTCGGACGCTTGTAGGCGTAAACCGCGTCGAAACGGGGCACGCGTCCGGCCAAGGCATCCTGGAAGTTGCTCCAGGTGGTCTCCGCGGCCATCTGGTTGCCGGCCTGGACGTTGGCGAACCACTCCTCGACCCAGCGGTAACGCCACCCCTCGCGCGGCGGATCGCCGCAGATGCGCGCGGTCCGCTCCGAGGCGTTGTAGTGACCCAACACATCGAGGGGCAACGGCAGATGCCAGTGACCGGCCTTGGTCAGATCGAGCGCGTTTTCGCTCAGGTAGTTGGCCAGGGCCAGCTTCTCCTCGGCCCGCTTGCGTTCGGTGATATCCTCCTTGACCGCCACGAAATGGGTGATCCGGTCGTTTTCGTCCCGGATCGGCGAGATCGATGCCTGTTCCACGAACAGCTCGCCGTTCTTCTTGCGGTTGAAGATCTCGCCCCGCCAGATCTTCCCGGAGTGGATCGTGGACCAGAGCTGACGGTAGTACGTCTGGTCCTGGATGCCGGCGTTGAGGATGTTCGGCGACCGCCCGATGGCCTCCTGGGCGGAAAATCCGCTGACACGGGTGAACTGGGGATTGACGTATTCGATGATCCCGGTCGGATTGGTGATGATCACGCTCACCGGACTGTTCTCCACCGCGTTGGACAGGGTGAGCAGCCTTTTTTGCTCCTGCATGCGCGCCGAGATGTCGCGAAACACCGTCACCCCGCCGATCAGCACCGCCTCGCGCCACATGGGCACGGCGGTGTATTCGACGAAAAAACCGGAGCCATCCTTGCGCCAGAACATCTCGCCATCGACGTGACAGGTCTCCCCCTCCCGATAGGAGCGGGCCAGACGGCACTCCTCGGCGGGATAGACCGTGCCGTCGATACGGGTGTGGTGGATGGTTTCGTGGAGCGGAGCCTTGGCCAGCTCCTCTTCGGTGAATCCCAGCATGGCCAGGGCGGCGGGGTTGACGAAGGTGATCCGACCCGACAGATCCATGCCGATGATGCCATCGGTCACCGAGGTGAGCAGCAACCGGCTGCGCGCCTCGGACTCGGTGAGGGCATCCTCCATGGCCCGGCGTTGGGTGATGTCCTGAATCGTCCCCACCACCCGCGTCGGCGATCCCCACCGGTCATCCTTGTCCATCACCGCGCCACGGGCCAGCAGGAGCCGTTCCCCGCCATCCTGGGTCATGGCGCGGAACTCCACCTCGTAACGGGTGGTTTCACCGTTCAGGACGGCGCGATCCATCTCCCGCACCCTGGGCCGGTCATCGGGATGGATGTTGGCGATCCACTCATCCCTGGAGATCACCCCGGCGGGCGGAAACCCGAGCATTTTCTCTCCGCGGCTGTTGACGCGCATGATCCGGGTGCGTGGATCCAGATCCCACACCCCGAGTTCGCCGCCGGCCAGGGCGGCGTTCAGGCTCGCCTCGATCTCGCGCCGCTGACGCACCTCCCGTTTCAGGCGTCGGTTCCAGAAAATGAAGGTGAGAAACAGCAGGACGATCCCGCCGATAGCCGGCCTGGCCCAGGCCAGAATGGTCGAGAGGTCGGTGCCGATTTCGATCCGGATGTTGAGCCAGGCGTTCTGGATGGCGTTGCGTTCGCGATCGCTCATCGCGGCCAGGGCCTTGTTGAGAATCGCCGCCAGTTCCGGTCGATCCTCGGCCACGCCAAACCGCACCTCCCTGGTCAACTGGGTGTGCGCGGCCACCTTGAGATTGTTCAGGTCGCCCTTCTGAATCTCGTGCATGCTTTCGAAAAGATCCCCGACAAAGGCGTGGGCCTCTTCGTCGGAGACCTGTCGCAATCCCTCCGGCAGGGTCTCCGTGGTCTCCAGCCGGATGGCGGGATGCTCCTTGAGCAGCTCCTCGTGGGCGCGAGAGCCGTTCACCACCCGTGTCCGCCGGTGGTGCAACCCCTCCAGTCTGCCGAGGAAGGGGGCATCCTGACGGGTGATGATCACCTGGGGAATGGCGAGCAGTGGATCGGTGACATGGAGTCCGGGGGGGATTTTCGACTGGCGGTCGATGAGCAGGGTAAGATCCGCGCCGGGGATTTTTCCAGGATCCGCGACCATCTCGAAGACGATGCCGAGCCGCTCGCCGATGGTTTTCAAGGTATCGATGGCGATCCCCTGGAGCCGACCCTGTTCATCGGGATAGGCGATCGGCGGCCAGGGGGCGGGAATCGCCACCTTGTGGGGACCGGGATGGTTGGCCAGCCAGTTCTTCTCCCCCTCGGTCAACAGGATGCTCTCCTGGGAGAGGGTCTCCACCTTGAGCTTGTGTTTGGCGTAGATCTCCGCCACCCGACCGGAGATGGCCATGGATTGCAGGGTGGCGCTCAGGCCGTTGGCGAGTTCGGCGTTCCGGGAGAACTTCGAAAAGCCGTAATAGTTGTCCAAGACTTGAGAATGCCGAAAAAAGGCATAGCCAAAGCCGGAAAAACCGAAGCCGGTCATGGCGCTCTCCAGCGCCCCCTGATCGAGAACCGCGAGGGTATCGACCCGTCCTTCGATCAGATCCCGGGCCAGGGCGTAATCGCTGCCGTCGGAGGCCACCTTCCGCAAGGAGGCGTCGCCATCGAAACGGGCAAAATAGGCGGTATCCTTCTTGATGCCGATCCGTTTGCCGGACAGATCCTCGTAATCGGTGATGCTCGCCTCGCGGCCCTTGGGGACCATGAAGAGGATGTCCTTGCGCTGCGAGCTGACCGGTCCCAGGAACTGGACATACGGTTCCCGATCCGGGGTGCGGATCACGCGCGGCACCACATCCACGGTCCCTTTTTTCAGCCGTTCCAGGCTCTCCGGGAAAGGGATGGCGTGCCATTCGACCTGCCAGCCGGAGCGGGCGGCAGCCTCGTCGAGCAGATCCTTCAAGGGACCGCTTAAAAACGCCCCATCGACGATCATCTCCGGCGGTCGATGGCGCAGATCGGCATGCAAGGTGCGATCTTCGTCGGCCAGACTCGTGGAGACGGGGAGGAACGATCCGATCAGGAGCCAGACCAGCATCAGCCAACCCGATCCGCCCGGGATCCCATACCCCGTTCCGCGCCTGGGATTCATGCCGCGCGCCCCGCCGCGTGCCCCGAGGACCAGGCCCATTGCAGATTGTACCCCCCGAGCCATCCGGTCACATCCAACACCTCGCCGACGAAAAAGAGTCCCGGCACCATGCGACACCCCATGGTTACGGGATCGATGGCGCGGGTATCCACGCCGCCGACCGTCACCTCGGCCCGCTCGAAACCGCCGGTGCCGACCGGCACGATGCGCCAATGATGGAATGTGTCGGCCAGATCCCGCAACACCTTGTCGCCGACTCCGGCCAACGGAACCTCCACCTCTGGCATCTCCATTTTCCGACATGCCAGTCGTTTAGGCAAGAAGCGTGACAATATGGTACGCGGAAACACCCTGGATTCGGTCCGTTTGGCCTCCAGAAGCCGTGCGGCCAGGTCGATTCCGGGGGCCAGATCGATATCGAGGGGTTCTCCGGGCAACCAATGGGAGGAGATCTGCAAAATGGCCGGACCGCTCAAGCCCCGATGGGTGAAAAGCAGATCATCGTCGAAGCGTGCCCGCGGGCTTGCGATCGAGACGGGCAGGGAGATGCCGCTCCAGTCGCGACAGGCCTCGAGCCATGGACCGTTGAAGGTCAGGGGACACAAACCGGGTCTCAAGGGGGTGATCTTGAGGCCGAATTGACGGGCGATGGCATGACCGAGACCGGTGGCGCCGAGCTTGGGCATGGATCGTCCGCCCAGAGCCACCACCAGGGCGGCACCCCTCTCCGCGCCCTTGGCCGTGGTGACCACGAACCGTTCATCCACCCGTTCCACCTGGCGGATCTCGGTACCGGGGGCGATGGCCACCCGCGCGCGACGGCACTCCTCGAGAAGCACCGCGACGATGGTTTCGGCGGAGCCGTCGCAAAAGAGCTGGCCGGGAGCCTTCTCCCGATACGCGATTCGGTGCCGGGCGAGCAGGGCCAGAAAATCGCGCGGGGTATAGGCGTTCAGGGCGGCGCGCGGAAAATCGGGATCGATTCCCAGGTAGCGTTCCGGTCGGCTCTCCAGATGGGTGAAGTTGCAGCGTCCGCCACCCGAGACGCGGATCTTCTCGCCCGCTCGGCGGGCGTGGTCGAGAACCAGCACGCGGCGTCCGCGTTTTCCGGCTGTCGCGGCGCACATCAACCCCGAGGCGCCGGCGCCGAGGACGATCAGATCCCACTGGGATTGGTCGGTCACCGGGAGGACGATTCGATCCGCTCCGCATCGATCAACAGGATCGGCGCGGGGTTCGGATCGCCTTCGGGCAACAGCAGGGCCAGGGCGCGCGGGCCGGAGATGGCCAGACGCGCGGCCAGAAGGGGGGGCAGGGGGTGGATGTCGCCTCGTGAGAGGGCGTGCAGGGTGACCGGTCCGCCCACTCGCCAGGTAACGACCGCACCGCCGCGCACCACCTCCAGAAGTCGGTGGTCGGCGGTTGCATCCGGACGATCGAGACCCAGGAGGGGTTCGATGGGGGTGACCTCCGACTCGGATCCGGGAACGACGGGACGGCAGGCGCGCACCTGACCCGCCGGCAGGGCCATGGGATGACCACCCGCCAGAAAGAGCACCACATCCAGGATGCTGGCCTCGTTCATCCGAGTCCACGCGCGTAGGCGGCGAGCAGCAAAACCAGATCGAGCAGGGTCACCGCCCGCCCGTCGTGGTGGGTCACGCCGATGGCCAACCCCCGCCACGCCTCGGGCAGGGTGACGGGCAGCGGCTGGATGGCGCTTTGCGGCAGATCGAGCAGATCCACCACCCGATCGACGCGAATGCCGCTGGTGATCCCCTCGCCACGACCGATGAGGATCGTCGAGGCGCGTCCCGGTTCATCCCTCCCGTCCGGCAAGTGCAACAGCGCGTGGGGACGTATCACGGTTTCGATATCCCCGCGCACGTTGATCACCCCTTCCATGCTGGGCGGACATCCGGGCACGAAGAAGACCCGCGCACGGGCGAGAATCTCGCGCACCCGCTCCCCCTGAAACCCGAAACGCTCTCCGGCCAGCTCGAAGATCACCCACTTGCGCGTCTCCTCGTCCACGGAGACGATGGCCTCACGGGAGGGGCGGGGTTGGGCGAGAATCTCATCCAGGGTGGGTTGCATGCGAAAAACGACTCCCATTCGTCACCATTCAGAACCCCTGCGTTCAAGAACAAGGAAAAACCTCGGAGGCTCTGCCTCCGCACTCAAGCCGGGGGTCTTCGGTCTCCGGACCCCCGCGACAGTTGGGGTCATCGTCGGTCAATCCACCTCCACACGGTTGCGACCGTGGTGCTTGGCCAGATACAACGCCCGATCCGCCGCCTCGCGCAGGGTCTCCAGACAACCGTGTTGGGTGAGGCTGGCGATGCCGGCGGAGAAGGTGCACGAAAAACTCCCCTGGGCCGATTGAAAGACCAGCTTGCCGAAATCAAGCCGCAGATCATCGATCAAACGTGCCGCCCGTTCCAACGAGACATCCTGAAGGATGACCGCGAACTCCTCGCCGCCGTACCGTCCCACCACGTCGGAATTGCGCAACCGTTGCTGAAGAACCCTCGAAAGGGCCATGATCACCTGATCGCCCATCGGATGACCATGGGTGTCGTTGACCGATTTGAAATGGTCGATGTCGATCATCGAGAAACAGAGCGTGGCATCGTTGCGCTGGGCGCTGGCGATGGCGTTGTCCAAGAGTTGCGAGGTGGTGGTGTGGTTGAACAGTCCGGTCAGGCTGTCGCGGGTCATCAGGGAGCGCAACGTGCGCATCCGTTCGGCGCGCACCGCCACGGCGGTGATCAGATCCGCGGGCTGGACCGGCTTGGTCAAGAAACCTTCCGCGCCGATGCGCATGGCCGAATCCTGCTTCTTGCGATCGGTCTCGCCGGACAGAAAAACGATCGGCAACCCGACGTAATCGGGAATCTGCCGGATCAACCGCGCCAGGTCGCGACCGTTGCAGGCCGGCATGTACATGTCCATCAGCACCAGATCGGAACGAAACTCGCGCAACTCCTCCAGGATGCGCCCCGGATCGTGCAGACAGCGGGTCACCATCCCCGCCCCCTCGAGAATCAGGGCGTGATACGCGCCGATCTCCGGTTCGTCATCGACCACCAGAATCCGGAACGGATCGGCCTGGCGGGGCGTGGTCAGCTCATCCAGGGAGGAGACCAGCTCCAAGGTGCGCGCCGGCTTGAGAAAATAGGCATCCCCGCCAGCGCGCACCGCATCCAGACGCGCGAAGAAATCGGTGCGGGAGGAGAGGAAAATGGTCGGAATTTCCCGTCCGATCTCCTGTTGCAGCGCAGCCACCACTTCGGTGCCGGCATCGTGTCCGGAAGGGAACATGATGTCCATGATCACCGCGTCGGGCGGATGGTTCATGACCGCGTTCCGAAGGGAACGGGTATCGGCGAAGGTCACGGCCTTGAAACCGAAACAGCGCAGCTGCATGGAGAGCTGATCGAGCATCAACTTGTCGTCATCGCAGACGTAAACCACCCGTCCGCGCCGCTCCAGACCATCCTCGTCGCTCTCGCCCGCCACGGGACATGGACACTCCGACGCGGGAGGCAAGGTCTGTCGCTGGTTGTTGCCGATCTCCTCGGCCATGGAGGAGAGGAGGTTCAGATACTCCTCGAGTTGTTCCAGCCACGCCTCGGGAGAAATCGCATCCTCCCCGGCATCGTGACGCATGATCCACGCCTCGCCCTGGGCGGCGACCACACCCAACTCCTTGAGACCAAACGAACGTCCGGTGCCCTTGATGCCATGAAAGAAGCGATGCAGCTCCTCGCGCGCGCCGGGATCATCCGGGCGCCTCTTCAGGGTTGCCACGCTCCCCCGCGCCTGGGCGATCCGCTCCGGCAACTGATCGATGAACCCAGCCCGCAGCCGGTTGATCCGCTCTTGCACCGATGACAGTCCCGTTCCCATCGAATCATCCAACTTTTCCAGGTTGTTTTCCAAGCGTTTGCCGCTAAAGATCGCGGCGGCGCGCCCGCACCTCGTCGATCACCCTGGAGAGACTCTCCTCCAGGGTGAAATCCTTGGTAATGCACCCATCCAGACGCGGTTCCCTGGTCAGGGGACCTTCCGGATCATCCCCGGTGAGCAGGATGAAGGGGCGATCGTCCCCGCGCTCCCGCAACTCCCGAAACAGATCGATCCCGGAGAGCAGAGGCATATTCATGTCGCTGATGATCATCGCGAAATCACCACCCGTGTCAAGCGCCCGCAAGGCATCCAGACCATTTTCCACCCATTCCACCTCGTGCCCCAACCCTTCGAGCACCGCCAGGGACATCTCCCCGGCCACCGGATCGTCATCCACCACCAGAATGCGCATGTCTCGACTCCTCCCTCATCCCCCGTGACCACGCCACCCCAACAGGGTGCGCAGGGTATCCACCAGATTGCCTTGACTGAAATCCCCCTTGACGATATAGGCATCCGCGCCGGCGCGCATGCCCCTCTGCTTGTCCTCCTCCCGGTCGCGGGAGGTCAGGATGATGATCGGCTTGTCCCGATAGCGATCCTCACGCCGCAACCGCTCGGTGAGCGAAAAACCATCCATGCCCGGCATCTCCACGTCGGTCAGCACCGCGTCGAACTCCTCGGCCAACGCATGCCGCAAACCGTCCAGACCATCCTCGGCCAGGGTGACCCGAAAACCACACGCCTCAAGCATGTCCTTTTCGATCTCACGGGTGTTCAGAGAGTCGTCCACCACCAGAACCCGGTCGTGTCCCGGCTCGCGACGCTCCGGGATCGTCGCCACATGGCCACCCCGCAAACGTCTCGCCCGCTCCAGCAGACCAGGGGCATGCAACACGCTCACCAGGGCGTTCTCACCCGTGACCACCAGTCCCGACACCAACGGCACCATCCGAAGCAGCTCCGGCATGGGGTGGATCACCATGTCGTGCTCATCCACCAGGTCATCGACCTCCAGGGCGAGCTTTTCATCCCGGATCGCCAGCACCACGACCAGCATCCCGAACCGCTCCTCCGCATGGGTACGGGGCGCCGAACCGGGACTGACGGCTCCCGGCGCGTCGAGCAGTTCGCTCAACCGGAGCAACGGCACGAACTCATTGCCCAGGATCACCATGTCGCGATCGCCCAGGGAGATCACCGCCGAGCGGGACAGACGCCGGATCGCACCCACATGCCGGGCCGTGAAGCCGTAATGGGCTCCGTTCACCTCCACCAGCAGCACCCGCATCATCGCCAGCGAAAACGGCACCCGCAATCGCAATGTGGTGCCCACCTCCGCCACGGTATCGATTTCGATGGCCCCGCGCAGCTCCTCGAGCACGGTCTGGCGCACCACGTCCATGCCCACCCCGCGCCCGGAAAGATCGGTCACGAAAGTGGTGGTGGAAAAACCGGGCAGAAAGATCAGATCCAGCGTTTCTCGCTCGGTGAGCGCCGCCAGTCTCTCCTCGTTCACCAACCCCATGCGCAGCGCCTTGGCCCGGACCCGCTCCAGAGAGATCCCGGCACCGTCGTCCTGAATCTCGATCACCACCTGTCCCGATTCCTGACGCGCCGATAACGTCAACCGTCCCTGGGCCGGCTTGCCGGCGGCCAGCCGGATATCTGGGGTCTCCAGACCGTGATCGATGGCGTTGCGGATCACATGGATCAACGGATCGGAGAGCTTGTCGATGATGCGTCGGTCCAGCTCGATCTCCGCGCCGCGGGTCTGACAGATCGCCTGCTTGCCCACCGAACGGGCCAGATCCCGCGCCAACTGTTGGGCGGGCTCGAAGATCACCGCCAACGGCAACATGCGCATCATCAGGGTTTTGTCGTGCAGCTCGGTCATCAGCGACTCCTGATCCAGCACATCCTCGCGCAACCGTCCCGCGAACAGGTGCAACGGAACCGTCACGGACCCCTCCAGGCCGCTGGTGGCCAGCTGTCGATCCAGGGTGGCGATCTCCACCAGCCTCTGGCGCATGCGGGCGTGACTGGAGAGCAGCTCCCCCATGAGCTTGATCAACTCGTCGAGTTTCTCCAGACGCACGCGCACGGTCTCGACGTTTTTCAAACGCGACTCCTCGCGCGCTCCCTCCGGTTTGGATGGCGTCCGGTCCCGCGTGACGACGGGGGAGGGGGGCGGCGGGGGCGGCGTTGAGCGGACATCCGACTCGGGCGGGGTCGGGGCGTCGGAACGCTCCGGCACGCCCGCCGAAACGCCCGGTGCCGGGTTGGTCTGGGCGGGGACGCTTTCCGGCGTCACGGACGGGGACTCCTCGGCGGCCAGACGGATCAGGGTGGCCAACAACCCCGGATCGGATGGAGCCAGCCGCGCCCCATCCGGGGTTTCAGCCAGAATGTCCACCTGAGCGGAGAGCGCATCCAGCGCCTGGCGCAGACATTCGCCCGACTCGGCCTGGAAACGTACCCGGCCTTCGCGCAGACTGGCGAAAAAATCCTCGACCCGATGGGCGGTTTCGGTGATCGGATCCAGCTTGAGCATGCGCGCCGAGCCCTTGATCGTATGCGCGGAACGGAACATGGCATGCACCACGCCGGCATCCCCCGACTCGAGGGATGCCACCCCTTCGCCCAGCTGCCGGAGATGTTCCCGCGCCTCTTCCACGAAGCGGGTGATGAACTTTTTCAGGTCAAGGGCCATGGGTCGCCATGACTCCGGCAGAAGAACCGACCGCGCGCATCTTCTCCAGCTGATGGGCGCTCAGGAATCGCACCTCGGCCAATGGCAGTCCCGGCGGCACATGGTTCAACCCGGTTTCTCCTCCCCCCTCGGAAAGCAGTTGCAACACCACCCGATAGCCGTGCCGCGCCCGTTCGAATTCGTGGCCGAAACGGTGCAGTTCGGCCAGATGATAATGGGCCGGCCAGCAGTGATGGGCCCGATAGACCGCCTGCTTGAACCAGGAAATCGCCTCATGGCTCTTTTTTTGCCATTTCGCGGCCACGCCCAGCAGCAGAAGGGCATCGATGGAGTCCGGATTCATCGTCAACGCCATGCGGGCCACGCTTTCGGCCTGCGCGAATTCACGACGTTCGATCAGAAGATAGGCCCGGAGCAACGACGCACCGACATGGCCCGGATCGCTGGCGAGCAGTTCATCGAGCCGTGCGCGGGCCTCGTCATGACATTTTTCGTCCACCAGACGACGCGCCTGGTCGAAACGCCCGTCGGACGCATCGAATCGGGCCGCATGGCGCGCGGCATCCAGAGAGGGGGAGGCCTCCACCGGCAACGGGGACGAAATCGCCGCATGGCGCGCGGCATCCAGAGAGGGGAAGGCCTCCACCGGCAACGGGGACGAAATCGTCGGATCGCGCCCGACCGTCGGGTGGGGCGCCACGATCGGGAACGACGGGGACGACGCCACCAGGGGCACGGGCGGACGCGCCTCCTCGGGGAGTGCGGCGTTGATGAAATAGAACTGACCCTCCTCCTCCACGAGGCGCAGAACGCCCAGATCGTTGGCCAGCGTCTCCGAGGCCGCGACGATCAGCACCCCCTCCTCGTTCAGCATCGAGGCGATGCGCCGCAACACTTCCAGACGCGTCGCCGGATCGAAGTAGATGGAGACGTTGCGGAACAGGAGAATGTCGATCCCCTTGAACCGGGTCGGAATCGGCTCGGTGACCACGTTGAACTGGTGAAAGGTGACCGCCTGCTTGATCCGTTCATGCAGACAGTGGGATTTGTCCTGACTGGTGAAGAAACGTTCACGCCAGTACCGCTCCACGCCGCGAAAGGAGAAATCCGAATAACAGCCACGGCGCGCCTTGGCCAGAATCGTGTCGTCGATGTCGCATCCCGCGAAGGTGAAGCGCGCGCCAATCTCCTCGCCATGGTGTTCGTTCAAGGCCATGACCAGCGAATAGATCTCCTCGCCCGACGAACACCCCACGCTCAGGATGCGCACCGGCGCAAGCCGGAGACGCCTGGACAACAAACGTGGCGCGATCCGTTCCACCAGAAACCGGATCTGCTCGGGTTCGCGAAAAAAAAAGGTTTCGTTGATGGTCAACCGATTGACCAGCTCCCGAAACTCCTGATCGCTGGCGCGCAGACGATCCAGATAAAGGCGCGGAGAAAGATTCAAGGCGCCCAGCCGCTCATGAAGCACGCGGACCAGATTGGCTTCGTTGCTCGTCTCGAAAACCAGACCGCAGCCGTTCTTGATCAGGGTCTTGAAGGGGGCGAGATCGAGGGTCATCGTCCGATCTCCGCGAACGCCAGGTCGGTCTGGGTCAGGCGGACCATTTCCGGGGCGATCAGATCCAACGGCACGATCCGTTGCACCGCGCCGGCAAGAATGGCCACCTGATTCATGCCGTAGATCAGGGAGGTGCCTTCATCCTGGGCGAGGGTGACGCCTCCCTTGCGGTGGATGCTCAGCATTCCCGCCGCGCCATCGCTGCCCATGCCGGTCAGGATGATCCCCACGGCACGCGATCCGAACACCTCGGCGGTGGAAGCGAGCAACCGGTCGCAACTCGGTCGGTAGATGTCCGAATCGACCCGTTTCAGCAGGGCCAGACGACGTTGCGGAGTGACCGTGAGGTGCATCTCCGAAGGGGAGATGTGGACCACGCCGGCCCGCGGGGAGTCCCCGTCCTCGGCCAGACGCACCGGCAGCCGGGTCACCGTGGCCAGCCACTCCACCAGTCCGCCCGCGAAGCCGTCGGAGATGTGTTGGGCGATGAGCACCGGACAGGCAAAATCGCTCGGCAACGCGGTGAGAATCCTGGCCAGTGCCTGGGGGCCGCCGGTGGAGGAGGCGATGGCGAACAAACGCGGATAGATGAACGGATGGCAGGCATCGTGGGACAACGGCACCACCGGAGGCCTGGGAGAGAGGTTTTTCGGCTTCAGGCGCGTCACCACCGACACCCCGGCCAACAGACGAACCTTATCCACGAACAGCGTGGCCGACTCGCCAACCAAACCCGGCTTTTCGATCACCTCCAGGGCTCCGAGCGTGGTGGCCTCCAGGGCCTCGCGGGCTCCGGCGGCGCTGCTCACCACCAGAATCGGCACCGCCTTGGCGCACATGATCTCCTCGATCGCCCCGAGCCCCCCCATCACCGGCATCTCCAGGTCCATGGAGACCAGATCCGGTTGCAACGCGCGCACCAACTCCACGGCCTGCCGTCCGTTGGTCGCCTCGCCCACCACCTCGATCCCGCCGGCATCTTCCAGGATCTGCCGCAGGATCTGACGGGCCATCACACTGTCATCGGCAATGACGACGCGAATCATTTTCCGTTACCTTCCCACCCGAGGTTTGTCCCGTCATCCTTCCTTGGTGAGTTTGAACTGGCGCACCATCTCCTCGAGACGCTCCGAAAGTCCCAGCATCTCCCGGCTCACGCCCGAAACACGGGTGATCGACTGGGCGGTCACCGAACTGGCGGTGACGATCTCCCGCAGCGCGATCACCACCTGATTGCTGGCGATCTTCTGTTGCTGGGTGGAAAGCGAGATCTGTTGCGCCGAATGGCTGGCATGGGTGGCCGCCTTGACGATCTCGCCGAGTCGCTCGGCGGTGTGGGTCGAGGCGGTGGTGCCGGCGGTGATGCCCACCGAACCCCGTTCGGTGTTCACCACCAGGCGGCTGATCGAATCCTGGATCTCGTTGATCTTGGTTTCGATCTCCTTGGTCGAGTCGGTCACGCTGTCGGCCAGCCGGCGGATTTCGCTGGCCACCACCGAAAAACGACGCCCCGCCTCGCCGGCGCTCGAAGCCTCGAGGGCCGCGTTGAAGGCGATCAGACGAGTCTGATCCGCCAGATTGTTGATGATCTCCATCACCTTGCCGATCTGCTTGGATTTGGCGCCCAGATCGACGATCTCCTTCAACACCATCTGCCGGTCGTCGCGGATGTCGTTCATCCGTCCCATCACCGTCTGCATCGCCTCGGACCCCTTGCGGCTGCCGTCCAGGGTCTGGTTGGCGATATCGACCACCGATTTGGCCTGCTCGGCGATCTGGGTCGAGGAGGCGGAAAGCTCCTCCATGGTGGAGGTGATCTCGGCCACCGACGAGGACATCTGACTGGTGGTGGTCGCCTGACCCGAAATCGCGTCGGCGATCTCGCGCGCGGCACGATGCACCTGTCCGGCCCTGGCATCGACCTCGGCAGCCATCTCGTGGAGTTTCAGGCGCATCTCTTCGGTGGCATGAGCCAGATCGGCGATCTCGTCGCGTCCCGTCAAGGGGATGGCCATGGTCAGATCACCCGAGGCGACCCGGTTCACCCCTTGCGTCACGGCCTGGATGCGTCCCACCAGATGCCGGGCGATGAGCATGGCCAGCAGCAGGCCGATCACGATCGAAATCGCGCCCATGCCGAACGAGGAGAGGCGTGCGTGTCGCAACGCCTCCTGATAGGCGGTGCTCTCCATGGCGATCTCCAGGACGCCGATGGATTTGCCGGAGAAATCGGCGATCTCCGCAGCCAGCACGGCATGGCTCTCGCCGTGAAGCTCCCGATGCTCCAGAATCGGTTCGCCGTTCATGACCTTTTTCAACAGATCCGCTTCCAGGAGCGGTTTGCCCCCCAACGTGGATCCCACGGTCTTGAAGCCGTCCTTGTCGAGCAGATGCATGCCGACATCCACGCCGTTGCGCTGCTTGAAGGTGTCGAAAAAGGGTTGACCGAAGGTAAGGCCGAACTCAACCGAGCCGAGATGCTTGCCGTTGTGCAAAAGCGGCACCACGCCGCGCGCGCCGAGTCCGGCTACGCCCCCCTCGAGACCCGACGAGATCTTCTGCTGTTTGTTGGTGGTCACCACCGTGTGCCGGAAGGTGGAGAGATCGTCCCCGAACTTTTCCGGTTTGTGAACCCGCAGCCAGGAGGTGGCCGGCGGGGTATGGAACTGGAACTGCTCCACCCCGTGATGCTTGGCGAGGTCCGGATATCCGGGCACGAACAGTTCGGCCAGCGCCTTGCGATCGCCGGCGGCGAACTTCTCCTGGACCAGAGGCATGCTGGCCACCAGGGCGCTCATGGTGACCGCGGAGCGGCTTTCCGCCGCGATGGCGTTGTGAGCGGCCTTGAGGTGGGCATCCAGGGCGGTCCGTTCCGACTGGCGGATCAGATCGCTCATGTTCTGGAGGTTGTCCGTGGTCAACAGAAGCCCCACCAGCACGATGGCAAAGCCCATCGCCACCATGATCTTGGCCCAGAGACGTAATTGATGCAGCATGCCTACCCTCGTTTGATGATGATTTCGAACAGGATGGCCATGAGGCGTGGCTGACGATCGCCCACGACCCGCGCCCACCCCCCTGGAGCGTCAATCGGTGAAGATCCCCTCCAGGGTCTCCACCTGAACGATCCGACGACTCCACAACGCGATCTCTCCGGCGCTGGCCGTACCCACCCGTTGGCGCGCCGTGGTCGGCACGGTTCCAAAACGGGCCTCGATCAGTTCGAGCAGCATTTCGGCCCTGCCTTCCAAACGCCCCTCCTGGCGCCCCTCCTGGCGCCCCTCCTGGCGCCCCTCCAACTTGCCGAGTCCGTAGGATGACTCCACCATGCTGGCCTGGTAGTGGAGATCGTCCTTGTAGGCGGCATAGGCCTGACGTTCGGGCTCGGGCAGGCGCATCAGGTCCAACTCCTCCTTGGCCTGACGCAACCCCCTGGCGGTGAACTCCTCGCGGATCTCCTCGTTCTTGAGAAAATAGACCCATTCGTCCAGGGTGTCGCGGGCCAGATCGTTGAAGCGGTTGACCTTGATCAGATAATACTCCGGAAAGATCTCGGCCACCGACTCCCGTTTGAACAGGGCCTTCTGTCCGTCGTTGAGGCGCAGTTCATCCCGCGTGTGCAGTCCGCGGAAGGTGGTGGTGCCGTGGTAGATGTAGTCGTCGCCCTGGCCGAGATCGAAGTAGAGGATGCTCACCGAGATCACCTTCACCACATCGGAGTAGGGGCGTCCCTCGGCCAGATGCTCGGTGATGGCGCGTGCTCCCCCGTACAGGAGGCGATGGAAATAGTCGAGTTCCCGCTCGTATTGCACCTCGATGAGCACCAGTTCGCCGCGACTGTTCCGCACCTTGAGATCCACCCGGTTGGATTTGTCGAAGCGGTCGAACTTGTTGCTTTCGCTCTCCAACACCTCCAGGATGGTGATCTCCTCCTTGAGGAGTTCGGTGAGGAACCCCTCGAGGATCACGAAGTTGGCCTTGCTGCGCAACAGCCGTTTCAAGGCCCAGTCGAAGCTGATCAGGCGCCGCCTGTTCATCCGTGTCGGGCCTCCAGCCGGGACAAATCGCGCACCGCACCCTTGGCCGCGGAGGTGGTGAGGGCGGCATAGGCGCGCAGGGCCGCCGAAACCGGGCGATCGCGCCCCTCCGGGAAGAAACGCGGAATGGCGGCGCGACGCGCGGCCAGGGTGACGTCATCGACCGCCAGACGGATCGAGCGGTTGGGGATGTCGATTTCGATGCGATCGCCCTCCTCGACCAGCGCGATGGTCCCCCCCTCGGCGGCCTCGGGGGAGACGTGACCGATGGAGAGCCCGGAGGTTCCCCCGGAGAAACGACCATCGGTGATCAGGGCGCACGCCTTGCCGAGCCCCTTGGATTTCAGGAAGCTGGTGGGATAGAGCATCTCCTGCATGCCCGGTCCGCCGCGCGGTCCCTCGTAACGAATCAGCACCACGTCGCCGGCCTGGATCCGATCGTCCAGGATCGCCTCGCAGGCCGCATCCTGACTGGCGAAGATGCGTGCCGGTCCGGAGAACTTCCAGATCGATTCGTCCACCCCGGCGGTCTTGACGATGCACCCCTCCTCGGCCAGATTGCCGAACAGCACCGCCAGTCCCCCATCCTTGGAGTAGGCGTGTTCCAGATCGCGGATGCAGCCGTTGTCGCGATCCAGATCCAGCGACGGCCAGCGCGTCTCCTGGGCGAAGGGTTCGGTAGTCGGGAGGCCGCCGGGCGCGGCCAGATGACGCCGTTTGGCCGCCTCGGTGACGCCTGGCGCGGCGATGTCCTCCCGGTCGAGGGCCTCGGCGAGGGTGGGAGCATGGACGGTGGCGCATCCCTCGTGCAGAAGTCCGGCCCGTTTGAGTTCGCCGAGAATCGCCGGGATGCCGCCGGCGCGATGCACATCCTCGATGTGGTAGCGATCGGTGGAGGGGGCCACCTTGCACAGACAGGGCACCCGGCGGGAAAGCCGGTCGATGTCGTCCATGGTGAAGGGGACCTCGCCCTCGCGGGCGGCGGCCAGCAGGTGCAGCACGGTATTGGTCGAGCCGCCCATGGCGATGTCCAGGGACATGGCGTTCTCGAAAGCCTGGAAGGTGGCGATCGAGCGCGGCAGCACCGAGGCGTCTTCCTGTTCGTAGTACCGCTGGCACAACGAGACGATCAAGCGACCGGCCTCCAGGAACAGCGTCTTGCGATCGGCATGGGTGGCCAGCAACGTACCGTTGCCGGGCAGGGCCAGTCCCAGGGACTCCATCAGGCAGTTCATGGAGTTGGCGGTGAACAATCCGGCGCACGAGCCGCAGGTGGGGCAGGCGGACCGTTCGATGGTGGTCAGATCCCCATCCGAAACCCCCGTGTCGCCGGCGGCGATCATGGAGTCGATCAGATCGAGCTTGCGGGTGGTGCCGTCGCTCAACCGGGCCTTGCCGGCCTCCATCGGACCGCCGGAGACGAACACCGCCGGGATGTTGAGCCGCATGGCGGCCATGAACATGCCGGGGGTGATCTTGTCGCAGTTGGAGATGCAGACCATGGCATCCGCCGCGTGGGCATTGACCATGTATTCGACCGAATCGGCGATGATCTCCCGGGAGGGCAGGGAGTAGAGCATGCCGCCATGGCCCATGGCGATGCCGTCATCGATGGCGATGGTGTTGAATTCGCGTGGAATGCCCCCTGCCGCGCGGATCTGCCCGGCCACCAGGTCCCCGAGATTCTTCAAATGGACATGACCCGGAACGAATTGCGTGTAGGAGTTGGCGACCGCGATGATCGGACGGCCAAACTCGGACTCGGCGATGCCGGTGGCGCGCCACAGGGCACGGGCGCCGGCCATGTTGCGTCCATGGGTGGAGATGCGGGAACGGTAGGCAGGCATGAATCTACTCCGGATGGTCTTATGAAAGGGATGCTGGAACGTGAAAGTGGATTGTCAAAGGGTCCGATGTGGTGAATAATGCCGTCAACTCACCATCGAGGGTAGAGAAAATAAACATTCAGGACTACTTTTTTATATCGGGCCGGGTCCATGGCGCAGTTCATCAACATCCATCCGAAAAATCCCCAGCCACGCCTGATCGCCCAGGTGGTCGAGGTGTTGCGCGAGGGCGGGGTGATCGTCTACCCGACCGACACCACCTATGGCCTGGGATGTGGCATCTCCAGCCGCAAGGGGGTGGAGCGGATCATGCGCATCAAGCAACTCGCCACCTCCCACCAACTCTCCATCCTGGTTTCGGACCTCTCGGACATCGCCCATTACGCCAGGGTCGATAACGCCACCTACCGGCTGTTGAAACGGTTTCTGCCCGGACCCTACACCTTCATCCTGGATGCGACCCGCGAAGTTCCCAAAAGCATCCTGCCGCGCCGCAAGACCATCGGCCTGAGAATCCCGGATCATCCCATCTGTCTGGATCTGTTGAAGAGCCTCGGGGAACCTCTGCTCTCCACCTCGATGCGGTTCGCCAACGAAACCGAAATCATGAGCGATCCCTACATCATCCACGAACGGACCGATCACCTGGTCGATCTGGTGATCGATGCCGGAATGCTGCCCGCCTCGCCCTCCACGGTGGTCGATCTCACCGGCCCCTCTCCAGAGGTTCTGCGTGCCGGGGCAGGGGATCCGACCGTTTTTTCCAGTTGATCACGCCCCATCAACCGCCTGTCGCGACTCCACGAACGATCCCATGTTCAAATTTTTCGTTGTCCTGGCCATTTTCGGCGGCATCGTCTACTACACGATGCGCAAGCGCAACATCCAGATCTCCCTGAGTCCCAGCGGACAGGATGCCCTGTTGGGAACGGCCCGGCGCATCTGGCTGCTGGTGCTGAGGAAGATCGGCCTGGCGTGAGACCCGCCGCATGCCAGCCTGACCTTCGGGCCAACCGGAACTTAGTGCATGACGGAGGGGGAGGGGCGCCAGCCGGCAAGGGGGCTTTTCCGACATGCAGCCGGAGAGGGATTTCCCGACGTGCCGACCGGCACGGGGCATGCGTGGGGAAAGAAGCGGGAAGGGGATGGGTGGAACCGGAACCTCACTCCACGCAATAATAACGCGATGAGATCTCCACCATGGAACGCTCGAGCTTGGCCATGTCGCGCTCCTTGCGTTGGATTTCCGCCTGGAGGTGGGTGATCGACTCGCCGATGAAAGCGCGAATCGCCAGTCCGTGACCCTCCAGCGAGGTTTCGGCGAGACGAAGGGAGAAATCCCGCAGGGCGGCATGATAGCCGTTCAACTCTTCCTTGAGCCGTTCCACATCGGCCTGTTTCCCCTCCAACTGATCCAACAGACCCGCCCCCTTGCGGATGTTGCCCCGATTGAAATAATCGGCGCGTCGATCCATGAAGGTCTGTTGCGCGGCCCGGAACCGGGTGGTCAACTCTCCGGCCCAGCCCGGAGCGGTGCGTTCCAGGATCTCCCAGCGTTCACGCAGTTGACGAAACTCCTTGGCCCCCTTGCGCCACTCCGTGGACCAGGCCAACGCCTCGGCCCGCTCCACCAATCCCACCACCTCGGCAAGGGGAGGATCCTCTCCACCGCCATCGACCAGATCGGGGGCGATCATCAACCGACCACCTGGAAGGCGCGAATCGCTCCTTCACCCGTCTTCACATACCCCATGGGCTGGGTCTTGACCAGGCTTTGCACCAGGGCGAAAGTGGTTTCGGAAAGGACCACATCCCCGGCGGGAGCCACCTCCTGGACGCGCCTGGCCAGATCCACGCTCTCGCCGATCATGAGGATGCTCTTGTCGCGGGAGGAGAGGAGTTCCAAAGCGCCCAGAATCACCCGACCGGAGTGGATGCCGGTCTGGATGCGCAACTCCTTGTTGTCCGTGCGACGCTGGATCTCCGGCAGGGCGGCGTGAATGGCGCGCGCGCACTCGATCGCCTGCATGGCCCCCTTGTCCTGATTGCCGAAGGAGACGATCAGATGATCCTCCTGGATGCGGTCCACCACCGCCTCGCACCGCTCCAGCACATCCCCGAGGGCCGCGAAATGGTTGTTGAGCAGCGCGACCAGGGTCTTGGGATCGAAATTCTTGGACATGGCGCGAAAATCGGCGATTCCCACGGAAAGGATCGTACGGAATTGATCGTTGGCCAGGTTGGTCTGTCCGGTGGAGATCTGATCGGCAAAGTAGTAGCCGAGCTTGCGGTTCTGACGGGCCAGATGTTCCTCGGAGAGCACCCGTTCGATCTCGGCCATGAAACGGTCGGCCTGGAACGGCTTGGTGATGAAAGCCTGGATACCCAGTGACTTGACGCGCACTTCGTCCTGTTTGGCGTCACGGGCGGTGACGAAGATGATCGGCATCTTCTGCCAGGGGGTGGGATCCTGACGCACCTTCATGCAGAGATCCAGACCGTTCATGTGGGGCATGTCGTAGTCGGAGATCATCAGGTGGTAGCGTTTTTCGCGCAGCTTGGCCAAGGCCGCGACGCCGTGTTCCACGGAGTCGGCGGAAAGACCGTGGGAGCGCAGGGCGGTGAGCATCATGCCGCGAATCACCGCCGAGTCATCGACGATCAGGATCCGTTCGGGACGGGCGGCTTCATAGCGCACGCTCTTGATCAGCCGTTTGACGCGGGAGAGCATCTCGTGGACCAGCACCGGCTTGGTGAGGTAGTCGTCCGCGCCGGCGGCAAACCCGCGCGACACCGCCTCCGCGGAGTCCAGCGAGGTCATCAGCACGAAGGGGATATCCTCGGTGCGGGAGGCGCGGATGCTTTTGCAGAGGCTGATGCCGTCCATGACCGGCATTTCGACATCCGAGAGGATCAGGTCGATGCGCCCGTTGCGTTCGTCGATGATCTCGGTGGCTTCGCGACCATCCCAGGCCTCGACCACCTCGTAACCCTCCTCCTTGAGCGGCGGGACCACCGTGCGGTGCATCAGGTCGCTGTCGTCCACATAGAGGATCACCGGCTTGACCACCGAGAGGAGATTGGCGGTCTCCACCACGTCGGCGGAGGAGAAGGGCATGGTGAGGAAACGATCGGCCCGATGTTCGATCGCCTGCTCGCGCACCTTGGGGTTGGAGGAGAGAAAGACGATGCGCGTGGACGAAAGGGTGGGCTCCTTCTTGATCCGGTCGCACACCTCCAGGCCGTTGGCATGGGTGAGTTCGGTACGCAGAAAGATGATGTCCGGCGGATCATCGACCATGGCGGCGAAAAATTCGGCATTGCCCGATTGCAGCATGGTCACCGCGTAGCCATGGCTTTGCAGCGTGCTTTTGAGCATCTGGTTGACCGTGCCCGAGTCGGTCAGGAGGAGCACTTTTTTCGGCGAGATATCCATGGTGCGTGCTTGCCTTAGTGGGTTGCTTAGCGAATGCGCATGCCGGGGGTGGCCCCGGAGTCCGGGGAGAGCAGATAAAGTTCCTTGCCGCCCGGTCCGGCTGCCAGAACCATCCCCTCGGAGGTGCCGAAGCGCATCTTGCGGGGCTGGAGATTGGCGACCAGGACGGTCAATCGTCCGGGCAGGGTATCGGGAGGACAGGCTTCGCGAATGCCGGCGAAGACGGTTTTTTCGCCCAGTTCCCCCACGTCGAGGGTGAGGCGCAGCAGTTTGTCGGCCCCCTCGACCAGCGATGCGGCGAGGATCCGGGCCACGCGCAGATCGATCTTCCCAAAGGTTTCGATATCGATGGTCGCGCTCGCCGGGGTCGGGGAGGGGGGTGAAACCGGGGTCGGCGCGGCAGGCGCGGAGGGCGACGCGGTGGCCTTGGCATCGCCGTTCGGAGCGGCTGGAGCGATCTTTCCGGCCCTGGTCGCCGGCTTGGCGTTGGCCTGGGCGATGCTCTCGACGGGCGGGGCCACGTTCTGGATCAGTTGTTCGACCTTTTTGGGATCGACCCGCGCCATGAGATGGGAGAACTCACCGATGCGATGGGCCTGGAGGGGGTGCAGACGGGCATCCCAGGTAAAGGGCGGCAGACGCAGGAAATCGCGACACCGTTCCGCCAACTTCGGCAGCACCGGTTGCAGGTAGATCATCAGGATCCGGAAGAGTTCCAGGGCCACGGTGCAGGTGGCGTGCAACGCTTCGCTCTTGTCCGGATCCTTGGCCAGGGTCCAGGGTGCCATGGCCTCGACGTGACGGTTGGCCTCGTCGGCCAGTTGCATGATGGCGCGCATCGCCTTGGCGTAGTCGCGTCCGGCGTAGAAGGTGGCGATTTCATCTCCGGCGGCGACGAAACGGTCGCGCAGGCCGCCATCTTCCGGATAGCGCGCGCAAAGCTCGCCGTCGAACCGTTTCTGGATGAAGCCCGCCGAGCGGGAGGCGATGTTCACCACCTTGCCGACCAGATCGCTGTTGACCCGCAGGATGAAGTCGTCGAGGTTCAGGTCCAGGTCATCGACCCGAGCGGTGAGCTTGGCGGCGTAGTAGTAGCGCAGATACTCCGGATCGAGCAACTCCAGATACTGGCGGGCGGTGATGAAGGTGCCGCGCGATTTGGACATCTTTTGACCATTGACGGTCAGGAATCCATGCACGTAGACGGCATTGGGCACCCGGAATCCGGCTCCATGCAGGGTGGCCGGCCAGAAAAGGGTATGGAAATAGAGGATATCCTTGCCAATGAAATGGTAGACCTCCATCTGGTCGTCGCGACGCCAGATGGCGTCGAAATCGTGCCCCTCGCGCTTGCACCACTCCCAGGTGGAGGCCATGTAGCCGATGGGCGCATCCAGCCAGACGTAGAAATACTTGCCCGGCGCATCCGGGATCTCGAAGCCGAAATAAGGTCCGTCGCGGGAGATGTCCCAATCCTGGAGACCGGCTTCGAACCACTCGTCGAGTTTGTTGGCCATTTCCGTTTGCAGGGCGCCGGAGCGGATCCAGGATTTCAGGAACGACTCGAAGGCGGTGAGCCGAAAAAAGAAGTGCTCGGACTCCCGTTCCACCGGGGCATCGCCGCACAGGGCGCAGCGCGGCTCCTTGAGATCCAGCGGGGCGTGACTTCCGGAGCAGACCTCGCAGGCGTCGCCGTATTGGTCCTCGGCGCCGCAGGCCGGGCAGCGACCGCGGATGAAGCGATCCGGAAGGAACATCCCATCCCGTTCGCAATAGGCCTGTCGGACCTGACTGACACGGATGTTGCCTGCCTGACGATTGTTGCGATAGACCTCCTCGGAGAGCAGGCGGTTCTCTTCGCTGTTGGTGGTGTAATAGTTGTCGAATTCGATGTGAAAGCCATCGAAATCGCTTGAATGTTCGGCGTGGATGCGCGCGACCAGGGTTTCCGGGGTGATTCCTTCCTGGCGGGCTCGGATCATCACCGGCGTGCCATGGGTGTCATCCGCGCAGAAGTAGCGACATTCGTGGCCTTGCAGCTTCTGGAAGCGCACCCAGATGTCGGTTTGAATGGTTTCGACGAGATGCCCCAGATGGATCTGTCCATTGGCATACGGCAAGGCGCTGGTGACGAGAATGCGGCGCATGGTGGTCCCGGCTTGAAATTTGAATCCGAACAGCTTGATGCGACGGATATTCTATGCCGGTTCCCGGCGACCGGCAAGACTCGCGATGACCCTTTTGAATCATTTTGATTGCCAAAAAACGGCAAATCCGGCTATGGTTACGTAAACTGGTCGTCTTGGATTCGATAACCAAACAATCATTAATCCATATAACGTTATCCAGACAGATATTTTCATGCAATTCAAGTATTGATAATTTGATTATCGTTATCTATAATGCTTTCTACGATTGGATCGTCATTTAACATAATATTCCTTATGCGACATTTGCCATGAAACGATCCCTGGACGTGGAAAGCTATCTGCGCGGCGTGGCGCACGGCGAACGGTTTCGGGTCATCGATCTGCGCGGCGACTACCAGCACGCCCTCCCCGGCGCGATTCCCACCCGCTTCCATGCGGACATGTTCTATGAGGAGGCAGACTGGGTGCAGGACATGCTCGGCGTGCGCTTCGAGCCAGGCGTGCCGGTGGTGCTGGTGTGCGCCAGCGGCAGCGGCAGCCAGGAGGCGGTCGATCTGTTCATGCGCAAGAACCGGCGCACCCCCTATACGGTGGTTTCCCTGGAAGGCGGTATCCTGGCCTATGAAGCGCGCATCCGGCGCTGGACCGAGGGGTATCGGCGTCAGGAGCAGTTTCTGGCCGAGTTGACCGACATCACCACCCCCGCCAACCGTTTCCAGTTCCTGATCGCCAGCCTGTGGGAACGGCGCAAGCCCAAGGGGTGGCAACGGTTGTGGCATCCGTCGAGCTGGTTCTGAACCACCTTCGGCACACAAAATCCGGCTCAACCGCCCCCTTCGAGCCGGAAAAAGCGCATCTTCTCCACCAGATCCCCGGCATGCCGACTCATTTCGCCTGCCATGTCGTTCATCCGCTCCGACGACTCCGAGACCTGACGAATCATACGATCCAGCTCTCCGACAGCCCGTGACACCTCCTCGGCACTGCGGTTTTGCGCCTCGGAGGCTGTCGCGATCTCTTGCACCAATCCGGCGGTGCGCTGAATCTCCGGCACCAGTCGCGCGATGATCCCACCCGCATCCTCGGCCACCCGCACCGAATCGATCGACAACCGGTTGATCTCCCCTGCCGCCCCCTGGGAGCGCTCGGCCAGCTTGCGCACCTCGGCGGCCACCACCGCGAACCCCTTGCCATGCTCGCCGGCCCGCGCCGCCTCGATGGCCGCGTTCAAGGCCAGCAGATTGGTCTGCCGGGCGATCTCCTCGATGATGCCGATCCGGCTGGCAATCTCTTTCATGGCCGCCACCGCCTGGGCCACCGCCTTGCCGCCCGCCTCGGCATCCCGCGCGGCATGGGTGGCCATCTCGCCGGTGATGCGGGCACTGTCGGTATTGCGGGCGATGTTGCCGGACATCGACGCCATGGTCTGGCCGGTGGCGGCAATGCTCGTTGCCTGGGCCCGCGATCCCTCGGCCAACCGTTCGGACTCGCCGCGCACCACCTCGCTGCTCTCCACCACCGCGCCGGCAATCTGCCGAATCGTCCCCACCGTATCGCGCAGGTTGTCCACCATGCCCCGCATCGCCCCATAAATCCCCAATCCGGTGTTGCAGGCGGTAAACCGAACCGTCAGATCCCCCTGAGCCACCCTCTGGCTGATCAGGGTCACATCCTCCAGATCGGCCATGTCGCAGCCGAGTTGACGCAGGATCTGCCGGGTATACTTCACGCTCATGGTGTTGGCCACGATCAGAATCGCCACCAGTCCCACCACCATGGCATACAGGGTCTGGGTGGCCGCCTTCCGCAGAACATGCGCACGGTTTTGCAGCCGCTCGGCCACCACATCCTCCACCTGCTTGACCAGATCGATCTTCTGGGTGATCTGACCAAACCAGTAAGCCGGCTCGATGCCGAAACCACCCGTGCCGGCTTTCTCGAAGGCGATCTGCCGGATCCGATCCACCTCCTCCACCGCCTTGCCCTGGATCTTCTCCCGGTAGGTGGCCACATCCTCGGGCATGGCGTTGGCGAGAAAGACCTGCAGATGGCTCTCCTGTCCGCCGAGCAGTTGTCCGAACTTTTGCAGAATGCCCGGCGCGAAACCGTCACGGGCAAAGGTGTTGGTGAGTGTGGCCCGCTCCAGCCCCATGCGCTCCTTGGCCAACAGCAGATTCACATAGGCGATGGCGCGGTTGGCCATCTCCACGTCCGCGGCCAGGGTGTTCACCACTCCGACCACCTCGAGCAACGCCTGGATGGTCCCGGTGTAGTAGCCCAGGGCATCGATGGCCGGAATGGCCAACCCATCGACCTTGCCGCGCATCTCCTGGATGCCGCTCAGACGTTTCAGGGACTCGTCGAGCTTTTTGTTCAACCCCTCGCCATGCGCCTGTCGATCGAAATCCTTCAGGAATGCGCGCAAGTCGGCCTCGCGGGGGTCGGTGGAAGCCTGACGTTGCTTGGGGAGTTCGACCTTGAACTTCTCCCCCTTGCTGCCCAGAAAGCCCGAAGACATCCCCCGTTCCTTCTGAAGTTCGTGCACCAGGGAGCCGATGCGCACCGCCAGGGCGCCCAACGACTCCATGGCCGCCATGCGTCCGGCAAAATCATATTTTTCCCAAATGGTATTTCCGCCGACCATGACCAATCCCAGAATCGGCAGCAGCAGGATGATGATGAACTTGGTCCGCATTCGCATCTGCATCGTTTGGATCCCCCTCATGACACATCAACAAAAAACAAGAAAAACAGGCAATCCATGCAAGATTATCAAGAAGTCCGCGCACGATCAAGTTAATTTCACAAGAAAATCATCAATATCTGTTTGTTAATACAATAAAATTTCGTGTTTATCCGTTTCACTCCTCCTCCCCCCGACCTCCTCGATACCACCCAAACAAATCGTCACGACCCGGCCTTCGAACCGCGTCCAGCCCCATCGAAACCATGTGCAAATGGCCCAGGCTGGTATATACTCCAAACATTTGGGTGCATTCCAATCCACGCAGGGAGTGCCTCGAGTCCGACGCCAGTCTGGAGCGAACCATGAACATTGACCGGCCTATCGATCCGGTTCCCGACACACCGTTCACCGACAACCCGGTCCAGCACCCGTTCCCCCTCCCGTCCCTCCCCGCGGATCCGATCGACGCGGTGATGCCGGAGCCGATCCCCGGTCCCGTCGCATGACGACGATTCCGGTCTGACCCTCGGGGGGCCGCATCCCTTGTCCCGACTCTCCTGGATCCGGACGTTGACCGTGTTTGCCGCGACCCTGCTTTTCGCGCTGCACGCGCTGGGCCTTGTCCCCGTGCCGGTGCTGGAACGGTTGGAACAGGCGGGTTACGATCTGCGCGTGCGCATCAACCTGCCCAACAGCCACGACAGTCGCATCGTCATCGTGGATATCGACGAAAAAAGTCTGGCGCGTCTCGGTCGCTGGCCCTGGGGTCGGCATCACTTGGCGCAACTGACCGATACCCTGTTCGATCACTACCGCATTCTCACCCTCGGCTTCGACGTGCTGTTCACGGAGCGCGACGAAAGCTCGGGCCTGACGCAACTCGAGCGCCTGGCCGCCGGTCCGTTGCGCAATCAACCGGCCTTTCTCTTCGAACTCAACCGCCTGCGCCCCTCCCTGGAGCGAGACGAGCGGTTCGCCAAAAGCCTCGCGGGTCGTCCGGTGATCCTGGGGCACTATTTTCGCTCGGATGCGACGAGTTCCTCCAGCCAGGCCGGAACCCTCCCCGACCCGCTCATCACCCTCGAAGAACTGGGAGTGGGAGACCTGCCCCTGGTCAAACCCAGCGGTTACGGCGCCAACCTGGAGATCCTGCGCAAGACCGCCCAGGGGGGCGGTTTCCTGGACAACCCCCTGGTCGATGCCGATGGCGTGCATCGCGCCATACCCCTGATCCAGGAGTTCCAGGGCGGGTTGCATCAATCCCTCGCCCTGGGGGTGGTGCGCGCGATCCTGGGCGATCCCCCGGTCACGCTCGGTCTCCGGGCCACCACATTCGGCAACCGTCGGAACGATCCGCTCCTGGAGTGGATCGGTCTGGGTCCACACCACATCCCGGTCGATGGTCGGGGAGCGATCCTCATCCCCTTTCGCGCCGCACCCAACGGCTTCACCCATCTCTCCGCCCTCGACGTGCTGGAAAAAAGTCTTCCGGTCGAAAGCCTGAACGATGCCATCGTCCTGATCGGCTCCGCGATTCCAGGCATGATGGATCTGCATGCCACCCCGCTCCACCCCTTCCATCCGGGGGTCGAAATCCACGCCACCATCATCGGCGGCATCCTGGACGGAATGATCAAACGTCAACCCGAACCGTTCGCAAGCCTCCTCACGCTTGCCCAGATGCTGTTGATCGCCGGAATCTTTCTGTTTCTCATGCCCCGTCTCGCCCCATGGCGCGCGATTCAGGGCGCCGCGATCATCCTGGTCCTGCTCGCCTGGAGCAACGCCCTGCTCTGGCGGCGTGCCGATCTGGTCCTCCCGCTGGTCACCCCCCTGCTCTTCACGCTCCTGTTGCTGGTCCTGCATTTCGGATTCGCGCGCGGGGCGATTCGTGCCTGGGGGGGGCGTCCGAACCGGTTGCTCGCGGATCACTTGCCAGGCGCGCTGCTCGCCCGACTCGATTGGGCACGGGTCGAGTCCACCCTGCACGGGATGCAACGGGAGATCAGCGTCCTGTTCGTCAACATCCGCGATTTTCCTGCCCTGACCACCCACCTGACCTCACGGGAATTGAAACAGCTCCTCGACCCCTATCTGACCCGCATGACCCGCGCCATCCACGAACACCACGGCACCCTCGACCACTTCAGCGGGGATGTGGTGATGGGATTCTGGGGCGCGCCGGAGGAGAACCCACGCCATGCCCGCGAGGCCCTGCGCTGTGCCCTGGCCATGCAGAACGTCATGGATGAACTCAACGACGAACTCCGGGCCAAAGGGTTGCCGAGCCTGACCATCTCCATCGGCATTCATACCGGCGAGGCCCATGTGGGCGAACTGGCGAGCGGTTTCCGCTCGGTCTACGGCGCGGTCGGCGCCACGGTGGAACAGGCGCGACGTCTGGAACTGCTCGGCAAACGCTACGGCGTGACCGTGGTGGTCGGCGACGCGACCCGACGCGCCGTGCCGGAGGCGGTGTTTCGTGAACTGGATCGGATTCGTTCGCGGTTGGGGTCCACGACGCTGGAGATTCACGAACCGCTCGGGTTCGCCGATGATCTCTCCAGCGAACAGATCGATGCCCTGGAGGCGTACCACGAAGCGTTGCGGCTCTACCGGGCCGGAGACCGGGAGGAGGCACGCGCGCGGTTCCGTCTGCTCATGGAACGGGATCCGGAACGGTCGATTCACGAACTTTATCTGGCCCGGATCCACCATCTGCTCGCCCACCCGCCCCCCGCCGACTGGGATGGGATCTTTCCTCCGCGCTCATGACCGGAAATCTATCGCAAGAATGGAGAAAACAAGGCCCAGGCAACCTTCGAGGTGGTCGAGGCTTTTATCACGGATGCCACCCGGTTTGTCTTCAAAGCTGTGCCGATGAGGCCCGACATGGACGCGAGGCGCGTTCCAGGGTGATCGAACTCAAGGAAGAACTGGATGAGAGCGAACTGCCGATTCTGGTGGATCTGCTGATCTGGGATGACAGGACACGAATCGATGCGCGGTCGGATCGATTCGTGTCCTGTGGTGGTGCGAGGGGGAGACGGGCCAAGTTCGGTTGGGGAGAGCGGCTCGGCAGGCTCGAACGAAGCGGGCGGGGAGTCCGTGTGACATGGGGAGCCCCCGCCCGTGCGCAACCGATGAAAAAGATCAGGCCAGGGCGGCCAGAACCTGTGCGTAGTTGGGCTCTTCGACGATCTCCGGCACCTGCTGGGTGTAGACCACCTTCCCCGCCGCGTCGATGATCACCACGGCACGGGCCAGCAATCCGGCCAGGGGGCCATCCACCATGCGCACGCCATAGGCCTCGCCGAACCCCCGCGCGCGCATCTCGGAAACCGAATGGACTGCGGACAATCCCTCGGCGCCGCAGAACCGTTTGTGGGCAAAGGGGAGATCGAGGGAGACGCACAGCACCACGGTGTTGTCGAGGTTGGATGCCTCGGCGTTGAAGCGCCGCACCGACATGGCGCACACGGCGGTATCGACGCTCGGGAAGATGTTCAGGATCACCCGTTTGCCCGCGAAGGTGGCGAGCGTGACATCGGCGAGATCCGTGCCGGTGAGCGTGAAATCCGGGGCCTGGGCACCCACGGCGGGGAGTTGGCCACAGGTATGGATGGGATTGCCTTTGAAAGCGATTTGAGCCATGCGAATCGAACTCCTTGGTGAAAGGGTCAGGATGGGGGTGCCGCCCCTCCCCGGGGTCTCCCTTTGAGCGGCCTGGTTCCATGCTCTAAGTATAAGTTCCGCTCTCCGGGTGGTCAAGGTTTGGGCAAAACCGGTGAAATTTCCTGGAACTTTTTGTTCAGCGCATGGATCTGATGGGTGTGTACGGCAAAAAAGGCGCACCTTCGCCAGAGAACTGAAATCCTGTTTTCTTCTTTTTCAATCATTAAGGAGATGTTTCGCATGAAGGCCAACGTGGGCGGCTTGGACCGCATTTTACGGATTGTGATCGGCTTGGTTCTGCTGTCCCAGGTCTTTTTCGGCATGCACACCATTTGGGGATTGATCGGCATCATCCCCCTGGCGACCGGACTGTTGCAATTCTGCCCCTTCTATCCTTTGTTCGGCCTGAACACCTGTTCTTGCAAACAGTCGTAAGGCCAGATGCCCGGAGGGTTGTCTCCCCCAACCCTCCGGGTCCATCGACGCCGCCTGCCTCCCTTGTATCGCACCTCCCCGTCGTCTCTCTCCCCTGAGTGTTTCGGCCCGGCCCATGCCTGGCTTTCAGCCTTTTCCGTATGATCCATCCTGAAGGTTGTTCCTCCGGTTGCCTTCGCAATGTTTGCGAATTCGGGTTTGAGCGCTGTTCTTTGCCTGCCTTAGAATTAAGCATGCATCTCGCAATTGCACACCTTATTGATCAAATCATAATCAGATTCTAATGAATCGCGCATGAAGATCCCGCCAAAAATGTCGATTAATATATAAATATCAATAAAATATCAGGAATGGCCCGCATGTTGCCCTGAATAGGATCATCCGGTGCGCGTTTGCACCAATCGACATCACAAGGCTTTCCTGGGAGATTAGACATGAAATGGGTCACCGCAATCATCAAACCTTTCAAGCAGGATGACGTTCGCGAGGCTCTCACCGCCATTGGCATCACCGGCATGACCGTCACCGAGGTGCGGGGATTCGGACGACAGAAAGGACATACCGAACTTTACCGGGGAGCCGAATATCAGGTGGATTTCCTTCCGAAGATCAAAGTCGAAGTCGCCGTTGCGGACGATCGTCTCGATCAGGTGGTGGATGCGATCCGCGAATCGGCCAAGACGGGCAAGATCGGAGACGGCAAAATCTTCGTCATGCCCATAGAACAAGCGGTGCGCATCCGCACCGGCGAAACCGGATCCGACGTCCTTTAAGGACGCACGCGCCATTATTCAGAAGGAGCCATCACGATGAAACGCTTGAGTCTGTACGGCCTCATGGCCACCCTGCCCACCACGCTGCTCCTACCCTCCCTGGCCCTGGCCGAGGAGGCTGCTGCGGCAGTCATCGAAGCGCCCCCGCCGGTGCTCAGCTCGGGCGATACCGCCTGGATGCTCACCTCCACCGCTCTGGTGCTGTTCATGACCCTGCCGGGTCTGGCGCTCTTCTACGGCGGCATGGTGCGTGCCAAGAACACCTTGTCGATTTTCATGCAGTGTTTTGCCATCACCGCCCTGGTCACGGTGCTCTGGAGTCTGTACGGTTATTCGCTGGCCTTCACGGACGGCGGCGACAACAACGCCTGGATCGGCGGCCTGAGCAAAGCCTTCCTGGCCGGCATCAAGGTCGATTCCCTGACCAACACCATCCCGGAATCGGTCTTTCTCACCTTTCAGCTGACCTTTGCCATCATCAC
The DNA here is from genome assembly GCF_058402785.1 of Candidatus Magnetaquiglobus sp. NCBI lineage: Bacteria > Pseudomonadati > Pseudomonadota > Magnetococcia > Magnetococcales > Candidatus Magnetaquicoccaceae > Candidatus Magnetaquiglobus > Candidatus Magnetaquiglobus sp. Next base: position 44,750 of record NZ_JBZVFG010000004.1, on the reverse strand, counting down.
CCCGGCGCTGATCGTCGGCGCCTTCGCCGAACGGATGAAGTTCTCGTCGATGCTGATCTTCATGGCTGCCTGGGTGACGCTGGTCTACTTCCCGATCTGTCACTGGGTGTGGGGCGGCGGCTGGATGATGACCAAGGGGATCCTGGACTATGCGGGCGGCACGGTGGTCCATGTCAACGCGGGTATCGCCGGTCTGGTGACGGCACTGGTTCTCGGCAAACGTAAAGGCTTTCCGCATGTGGCCATGCCTCCCCACAGCCTGCCTTTGACCGTGACCGGCGCGGGCATGCTCTGGGTGGGTTGGTTCGGATTCAACGCCGGCAGCGCGGCGGCGGCCAATGGCGCGGCGGGCATGGCGATGGTGGTGACGCAACTGGCCACGGCCATGGCGGCCCTGACCTGGATGCTCATGGAGTGGATGTCGCATGGCAAACCGAGCGCCCTGGGTCTGACCACCGGCGCGGTGGCGGGTCTGGTGGCCATCACCCCGGCGTCGGGTTTCGTGGGTCCCATGGGCGCCCTGGCCCTGGGTGGCATCGCGGGTGTGGTCTGCTTCATCGGCGCCACGACCATCAAGCGGAAGATGGGTTATGACGACTCCCTGGATGCCTTTGGCGTGCATGGCATCGGGGGCATCGTCGGAGCGATCCTGACCGGCGTGTTCGCTTCCGCGGATCTGGGTGGCGTGGGTTATGCCAAGGATGTGGACATGGCCGCTCAGGTGTGGGTGCAGGTTGTGAGCGTGATTGCCACCGGATTGTATTGCGCGGTCATCTCCTACATCCTCTTGAAGATCATCGACGGCCTGATGGGTCTGCGGGTGGATGAGGAGTCGGAGAGCACGGGTCTGGACATCGCCCTGCATGGCGAGCGTGGTTACAACTACTGATCCTTGGAATCAAGACCTTTTGATGAACAAACCTGCCGGGGGCGGACAACGCCCCCGGCCATGCTTTGATGAAAAATGGCAACACCCCTTCATGGTCAAAAAAACATTCATCCAAACCCAATCCTGACCGATACGATCGTCGTGTCACCTTAACTCAACCGAAGCAGAACTCGGAGTCGAAACAATCATGAAAATCTTCGGAAACATCTTGAAATGGGCCGGCCTCATGGGTTGCGCGGTCATCCTCGCCACCCCGACCACCTCGATCGCCGCGGATGCGGCCCCCGCGGCCCCGACCTCTCCCCACACCGTCACGGCCAACGTGGGCGTGGTCAGCAACTACCTGTTCCGGGGTTTGACCCAGACCTGGGACAAACCGGCGGTGCAGGGTGGCCTCGACTACTCCCACGCCTCGGGGCTGTATGCCGGAACCTGGATCTCGAACGTCAGCGACAAGTTCTTCGCGGACGGCTGGGCTGAAATCGACCTGTATGGCGGCTACAACGGCAAGATCAACGACGACTGGACCTGGACCGTGGGTGCGATCGGGTATCTCTATCCGAGCGCCAACTTCAAGGATGCCACCCCGTCTGGCACCTATCCGGACTCCCAGTCCTACAACACCCTGGAGTTGAACGCCGGCCTCGGCTACAAGTGGGTCTCGGCCAAGGTTTCGCTCGCCGTGACCGACTACTTCGGCGCCAACAAAAAGACCTTCTACAGCGACAATTCCAAGGGGACCACCTATTGGGATCTGACCGCCAACGTGCCGCTGCCGGAGTCGATCTTCACCAAGGACGTCACCATGCCTCTGCATGTGGGCTATACCAACTACACCAACAAGTTGGCCGCCGCCAATGCCGCGGGCGCCACCAATCCGGATTACGCCGATTACAAGGTCGGTCTCACCAAAGCCTTCGACGGCGGGATCAGCGTAAGCGCCGCCTACATCTATGCCGACAACACCCGCATGTACGACAAGGTGGCCTCGGTGAAGGGTGGCACCGAACTGCATGATCTGGGTGGAAGCAACTTTGTGGTCAGTCTCCTCAAGACCTTCTGATCCACCCGTCCTTCACACGCCCAACCGGGACACGCGCTTTCGTCGCGTGTCCCGGTTCCCGTCTCCGACATGCCCACCCCACCCAAACTCCTCCTGATCACCGACACACCGCTCCCCTCCGATCTCGACCGGATCATCGCCCGAGCCTTGACCGGCGGCATTTTCGATCTGTTGATCCGCGACAAAGGCACGAGCGACGCGCACCTCGAACCCCTGGCGCGATCCCTTCTGACAACCCTCCATGCCGCCGGCGGTCGACTGCTGCTGCACGAACGACCCGAAATGGCGCTCCGCATCGATGCCGACGGCCTTCATCTCTCCGAACACGGCATGGAAACCGCCCAGGCTCGACGACTTCTCGGTGCGAACAGACTGCTGGGTCGCTCCTGTCATTCCGTGGCCCGCGCCCAAAAACACTTGCTCGCAGGCGGTGATTATGTCACCCTGTCGCCTGTTTTCGTAACTCTGTCCCATCCCGACGCCACCCCGTTGGGTCTGGAACGTTTCGCGACCATGCGGGACGCCATACCCGGCCCGGTGCTCGCCCTTGGAGGAATCGAGGAAAAAAATGCCCATGCCGTCTGGCAGGCCGGAGCATCCGGAATCGCGCTCATCCGCGGTGTGTTCCAGGCCCGGGATCCGGCGGATGCCGTACGAAAACTCCTGATCATGGGTCAATCAGGCGCATCGATCGCCCCTTAGCTTCTCCTGAACACTCGTGGTTGGATCACTATTTTCCCATTATGCGAACTTTTCCTTCCGGCATTGGATGGAATATGCTATATTTTCAAACTGACCGGATTTGTGCCGGCCTCGCGGTTGCCCCGAAACAGAATGAAGGAGAAAGATCGTGTTCCATTTCAGTCTGGACTCCGCCCGCTCCGTCGGGACGCTCTCCCTCTCCGGAGACTTGACCATTCGCAACGCGGCAGAATTCAAGGAGGCCGTGGCCAATGCCATGGATCAGTCCAAACAGCTGGAACTGAACCTCAGCGAGGTGGAACGTTTGGATCTGACCACCTTGCAGATTCTTTGCGCGGCACATCGCACCTTGTTGAAAAAAGGAAGAATCTTGTCGATTAGCGGTTCGATTCCCGCCATCTTCCGCGAAACCGTGCAACTGGCCGGTTTCGCGGAGTGCGCGGGAGAAAAAGAGACCAGTGGCCTTTGGAAGGGAGTAACGAACTGATGGCAAAAACGATCATGACGGTGGATGACTCGTCCAGCGTGCGGCAGATGGTGGGCATGACCCTCAAGGGTGCCGGCTATACCGTGGTGGAGGCCGTGGATGGCGTGGACGGTCTGGCCAAGGCGAAGGCGAGCAATCTGGATATGATCATCACCGATCTGAACATGCCCAACATGGACGGCATCGCGTTGATCACCAATCTGCGTACTCTGCCGGCCTACAAATTCACGCCGATCGTCATGTTGACGACCGAATCCCAGGCGACCCGCAAGCAGGAGGGGAAAACCGCCGGCGCCACGGGTTGGATCGTCAAGCCGTTCAAGCCGGAACAGCTGTTGGAAGTGGTCAAGAAGGTCTTGGGCTGATCCACGCTCCCTGGGGATCCGGTCTGGATCCCCAGGGAGGGCGGATGGTCCGTGGAGGAGTTTTCCCATTTGCAAGTCCAGCAGGGAATCCGGAGCCATGAACGTGGAAATCGACACCAGCGCCTTCACCGAAGAGGCCTACGAACTGCTCTCCGAACTGGAGGATTCGCTTCTGGAATTGGAAGCCTCTCCAGCGGAACAGGAGCTGATCAGCCGGGTCTTTCGGGCCATGCACACCATCAAGGGCTCGGGCGCGATGTTCGGTTTCGATGCCGTGGCCGAATTCACCCACGAGGTGGAAACGGTCTTCGACATGGCGCGCAACGGCACGATCCCGGTCACCAAGCCGTTGATCGACCTCACGCTGGCGGCGCGAGACCAGATCCGCGCCATGCTCGACGCGGCTGCCGGCGGCGAACCGGCGGATCAGGCCAATGCCAACAAGATCATTGCCGGTCTGCGCGCCCTGACCCCGGACAAAAAATCCGCCGGCGCAGCGCCCGCCTCGTCTGGTGGCGCACCCGGCAAGGGCCCGGCCCCCGCGCCTGCGGCCAACGAATCCAACATCTTCCGTGTCCGTTTCGTGCCCAACACCGACATCTTCGGCACCGGCACCAATCCGCTGTTGCTTTTGAACGAATTGCGCGATCTGGGCGATTGCCGGGTGGTGGCGATCACCGACAAGATCCCGGAGTTCGAGGATCTGGATCCGGAGACCTGCTACACGGGTTGGGAAATTTTCCTCACCGCACAGATCGCCGAGAATGCCATTCGGGATGTCTTCATCTTCGTCGAGGATGAGTGCGAGCTGAACATCCGTCTGATCGACCGTGACCAGGCGATGCGCGACCAGCAGGAGGGCAAAAAGCTCGGCCAGATCCTTCTGGAGCGCGGCGACATCAACCCCAAGGAGTTGGAAACCGCCCTGCTGCCCCTGGGGGATCGACTGGTTCAGGCCGGCGTCATCTCCCACGACAAGGTCAAGGCCGCCCTGACCGAGCAACAGGTGGTCCAGGAGAAGCAGGACAAGAAAAAAACCGCCGAAGCCGCCACCAGCGTGCGTGTTCCCTCCGACAAACTCGACAACCTGGTCGATCTGGTCGGCGAGTTGGTGACCATGCAGGCGCGTCTCACCCAAACGGCCAACAACATCGGCGATCACACCTTGCAACTGATCGCCGAGGAGGTGGAGCGACTCACCGCGGAGCTGCGTGACAACACCATGAGCATCCGCATGCTGACCATCGACACCACGTTCAACAAATTCAAGCGGTTGGTGCGTGATCTCTCCACCGAACTGGGCAAAGAGATCGAACTGATCACCTCGGGTGGCGAAACCGAACTCGACAAGACGGTGATCGATCAGTTGAACGATCCTCTGGTCCACATCATCCGCAACAGCATCGACCATGGCGTCGAGGCCCCGGATGTGCGTCGGGCGCGCGGCAAGAATCCGGTCGGCAAGATCACCCTGGCCGCGATCCACTCCGGTGCCAGCGTGCTGATCCGGGTCGAGGATGACGGTGCCGGACTCGATGCGACCAAGCTGCGCGCCAAGGGGATCGAAAAGGGGCTCATCTCGGCGGACGACGAATTGACCGAGAAGGAGGCGTTCCTGCTGATTTTTGCCGCTGGATTCTCCACGGCGGCCAAAATCACCAACGTTTCGGGTCGCGGCGTGGGCATGGACGTGGTGCGTCGTTCCATCGAGGGGCTGCGCGGTTCGATCGATGTGGCCAGCGTGCTCGGCAAGGGCACCACCATCACCCTGAAACTCCCGCTCACCCTGGCCATCATCGAAGGGTTGCTGGTGATGGTGGAAGATGAGTATTTCGTGCTGCCTCTGGCTGCGGTCGAGGAGTGTGTCGAGCTTTCGCGCGAAGACGTGAAGAAAGCCCATGGCCGGCATGTGATCAACGTGCGTGGCGAGATCATCCCCTACATCCGCATTCGCGACCGGTTCGAGATCTCCGGAACCGCGCCCGAAATCGAACAGATCGTCATCGCCGAGGTGGATGAAAAGCGGATCGGTTTCGTGGTGGACAAGGTGGTCGGACAGCATCAAACGGTCATCAAGACCCTTGGCAAGAATTTCCAGCACTCCGAGGAGTTCTCCGGGGCCACGATTCTGGGCAATGGCGGCGTGGCGTTGATTCTGGATCTCAACAAGATGGTCCGTTACGTCGAGGAGGAGGAGATCCGCGAGTTGGATGCCGCGTAAGCGCACCCCACCCGTTCTCTTGATCAATCGAGCGGCTTGAGTTTGCCTGGTTGCCCGCCGATGTTGATCCAAACGTGCGCCGAGGACGGTTTGTGCCCCAAACCACTTCGACGGAACGTTCCCACGTACCTTGCGGGGACGGTGATCGCATCTTTATTTGTCCCTCGCGACTCTCCAAGCGATCGAAACGGTAACCGGCATGATGGGGGGAGAACCCCCTCACCCCCCGTACCTCGGACCTCTCCCTTCGGGAGTTCCCTGGTAACCGGCATGATGGGGGGAGAACCCCCTCACCCCCTGTACCAGAGACCTCCCTTCGGGAGTTCCCTGGTAGACAGCCTCGTGGAATCGGCATGATCAGACTGCAAGACATCCGCTTGCACACCAAGCTCACGGGGTTGTTGCTGCTTTGTGGGCTGATTCCCCTCTCGATCCTCTGGTGGCTGCGCGATCATCAAACCGAACAAAGCCGTCTGACCCAGACCTCGACCCGCCTGGAGGCGGTGCGTCAGATGGCCGCGTCCGAAATCAAGCGTCATCTGGCCGAACGACGCGCCGACCTGGAGATCCTGACTCAACTGGTCGCCGAGGGGGAACAGCAGGCCCGAGGCGCTCTCGAAGCCCTGCGCGATCTCAAGCGGGAGCGGATCGAATCCCATCTGGCCAACCAACTCCACGATCTGACCCAACTGGCCACCAATCCGGATTTCGTCAAACGGGTCGCGGCCATCGACTGGCTGTTCCGGCAGGGGGGGCGCAAGAGCGACGACAAACATTGGCGCGAAACGGTGGAGGGGTTCGTCCCCTGGATGCAAGGGCGTCAGACCAACCAAGGGGTGGAGGATCTCTATTTCATCTCCCCGCTCGGAGATGTGGTCTACACCCTGCAACACCGCGCGGACCTGGGTTCCAGTATTCTGCAAAAACCGTTGAAGGATAGCCCCCTGGCCGTGGCGCATCGTCAGGCCATGGAAGGGGTGGCGGTGCAGGACACCCTTCCCGGCGCGCCCGCGGATCACGCCGCCTCTTTGATTCTCGGGGTGCCGGTGAAAAAGGATGGCGTGGTGATCGGCTCCCTGCTCATGCGTGTGGCGCGCAATTCCCTGGCCCGTCTGGCCCAGGCCGGCGTGGATGGCCAGACGGGTGGACAGCTGCTCCTGATCGACGGCGACGGGGTGCCCTTCGAGGCGACGGGAACCAGCGGCAAGGCCATGCCTGTCGCGGAAACGGTCAAGAAGGCCCTCTCCGATGGTCAGGAGGGTTCCGGTCTTCTCACCGGCGCCGATGGTCCGTCCCGGCTTGGGGCCTGGGCGCCGTTGCGGGTGAAGGGGTTGCGTTGGGGGATCCTCGCGACCAGGGATACCCGCCAGATCTTCAATCCCGAAGCCGGAGGGAAGCGTCTCGGACTGCAAAAATTCAGCGAAACCGCGGGTTACTTCGATCTGTTCCTGATCCATCCCGAGGGAGAGATCTTCTACAGCGTCGCCCGACAAGCCGATTTCGGCACCAACCTGATCACCGGACCCTACGCCGCCACCAATCTGGGCCAGTTGATCCGCCGGGTGGTCAAGAGCCGTCAGGCCGGTCTCTCGGATCTGCTCCCCTACCCGCCCAGCGACAACCAGCCGGCCTTCTTCATGGCCCAACCGGTGCTCGACAAGGAGCGGATCGTGCTGATCGCCGCCTTGCAGTTGGCACCGGACGCCATCACCGCCCTGCTGCATCCCCTGGTGCAATCGACCCCGTATCGCCTGCTCCTGGTTGGCCCGGACCAGAAATTGCGTTCGGACGCCTTCACCGATCCGGCCAATCCCACCGCGGCCACGGCTTTCATCGGTTCTCCCGCCACGGCGCTTGCCTCCGCCGAGGCGATCCAAAGCGGACTGGCGGGAGAGACGGTCACCCTGGAAACCCGTCGTGCCGATGGCAAGCGGGTTCTGGCCGCGATCGCCCCGTTGCCGCTCGACGGCTTCACCTGGACGATGATCGTCGAGGCGGAGTGGGACGATCCATCAACCGGCCAGGGCCATGGATGGATTCTGCTGGCCGGGATCCTGCTGGTGCTGGTTCTGACCCTGCTCGGCTATCGTTTCCTGCGACGCACGCTCTTCATTCCCCTCGAGGAGACCGCGTTTGCCTTGAACCGCATGGCCTCGGGTCATTTCACCCCCCCGGAGACCTTCGCACGTCAGGACGAATTCGGCGCCTTGACCCGCTCCCTGGCCACCCTCTCCCAGGAGGTGACCCTGGCCGGACAGCGCATTCATCAGGCTGCCGATCCTCTTTCGATCCGCATCCGCCGGCTCGCCTCCCAGGCCATGCTCATCTCCCGAGAGTCGGCGGTAGGTTCGGAGAGTCTCGCCGAGGTGCGTACGGCCATTCTCGAGGGGGCGCGTCAGACCGCCGAGGAGAACGCCCGGCTGATCGACGATCGGAATCGCCTGGTCGAGACGTATGATCGTCTGTTGCGCGGATCCGAGCGGTTGGCGGTGGTCACCGCCCGCGCGGTCACCGAGGGCAAGCAGTGGGTGCATGAGGATGCCAGCACGTTGCATGCGCTCCAGGAGCGTACCTTGCGTTTGCGTGCCGGTCTGGTGGAACTGACCAGACGGGCCCAATCCAGCCACAAGAACGGCGAGGAGTCGGGCAGGCACGGCAAGCATGGCAAGCACGACCGGGAAGAGTCCCGGCCCGGCAAGCACGACCGGGAAGAGTCCCGGCCCGGCGAATCGTTCCAGCGGCTCGTGAGCGAGTTGCAGTCCGAGATTTCGGAGATGGATCGGCAGATCGTCGAACGGCTCGAGGCTGCCAACCACTCCGTGGCCTCTTTGGATGCGCTCATGCCCGTGGTGCCCATGCCCCAACCGGCGGAGTTGACACCCATGGTGGCACTGGAGCACAATCCAGACAGAATTGTCGTCACCCTGGACAAGTTGGACGACCAGCTCAAAAAAAATCAAGGGATCGCGCGGGAGATCATTCTGGCCGCCAAGGGGGTGTTTGACATCACCACCGGTCCCTTGAAACAGGCGACCTCCTATTTCGCGCCGACCGATCCTGTCGCGAGTGCGGGTACGAATGCGTCTGAAACCGTGATTTCATCGCGGGGCCATGAGACTTTGGATGTCGCCTCGCGTTTGTCATTGGATGCCACCTCCGCGTCGGATGCGCGTGATGGCTCCGGATCTTCCCCTCCTGCCTGATCGAGAGATACGCATGAACGGCAAGAATACGACCACCTCGACCCAATATCTCACCTTCACCCTTGGTGCCGAGGTTTTCGCGGTGGACATCGCCAAGATCCGCGAGGTGTTGGAATACTCTTCGGTCACCAAGGTACCACGGACGCCGGATTTCATGTGCGGGGTGATCAACCTGCGCGGCAGCGTGGTACCGGTGGTGGACATGCGGTTGAAGTTCAACATGGGTCAGAGTGAAAAATCGGTCAACACCTGCATCATCATTCTGGAGATCGCCCAGGATGACGGTGTGGTGGTGATGGGGGCTCTGGTGGATTCGGTGCGTGAGGTGATGGAGTTGGAGCCGGATCAGGTCGAGCCGCCGCCGAAGATCGGCATGCGGTTGCGTGCGGAGTTTTTAAAGGGGATGGGCAAGCAGGATGGCCGATTCATCATGATTCTGGACATCGACAAGATCTTCTCGATTGAGGAGTTGTCGGCAGTACAGAGCGCGGCGGCCTGATCTGTGGTGGCGGTCGGACCCCGTTCAGTCTGCAAAACCGGCGGGGTCCAGGGGCCAATGGCCCCTGGTGGGGTTCGGGGCAAATCCTTTAGGCTTTGATTTTGACTCTTAATTTTTATCTTGAATTTTCTTGAATCTTTGCTTTTCGCGCGCTGATTCACGAACGGTTTGCGTCATCAAGAAGGGCTTGTTCCCGTTCCCCTGCCCTACTCCACGACGATGTTGGGGAACCGACTCTCCCCAAACCCCATGCGGGCCACCTTGGCCGCCACCTTCTCCGCGATCTCCCGATACTTGAGCGCCTGGGGACTCTCCGGAGCCGCCACCACGATCGGCGTGCCGACATCCATCTTCTCACGGATGACGATATCCAACGGAATATCGCCCAGAAACTCCGTGCCCATGGCCTCCGCCTCGGCACGCGCACCGCCATGATCGAAAATATCCGCCCGATGCCCACATTGCGGACAGAGATAATACGACATATTCTCGACCACCCCAAGCACCGGGACATCCACCTTCAAAAACATGTTCACCCCACGACGCACATCGGCCAAGGCCACGGCCTGGGGCGTGGAAACGATCACCACGCCGGTGATCGGCACCTTCTGGGCCAAAGTCAGTTGCGCATCCCCGGTTCCCGGAGGAAGATCCACCACCAGATAATCCAACTCGCCCCAATCGACATCCCGCAACATCTGCTCCACCGCCATGCCCACCATCGGACCACGCCACACCACCGGCTGAGCCTCGTCCATGAAAAACCCCATGGACATCGCCTCCAAACCATGCGCACGCAACGGAGACATCTTGCGCCCCTCGCCCGGTTCCGGCTTTTCGCTCACATCCAGCATGCGCGGCAAGGAGGGGCCATAAATGTCCGCGTCGAGGATGCCGACCGACGCCCCGCTCGCAGCCAGGGCCAGGGCCAGGTTGACCGCCGTGGTGGACTTGCCCACCCCACCCTTGCCCGAGGCCACGGCAATCACGTTGCGCACGCCAGGGATCAGATCGGTGTTCTCCTTCTTCTGGGCATGACGCACCTGGGCGGTCATGGTCACCTCGACCGACTCGACCCCCGGCAGGGCGGCGACGACATCGTGTGCCTGTTTTTGCAGCACCCCCTTGACCGGACAGGCCGGCGTGGTCAGCTCAACCTTGAAGGAGACCTGTCCTCCCTGGATCACGATATCCTTCACGAAACCCAGACTGACGATATTGCGCTTCAAATCCGGATCCATGACCTGTTTCAAGGCATCCAGAATTTGTTCTGCTTGAATATGTGGCATTCCGATCCTCCCGATCGTGTTGAATTGACAAGCCCTTGTTACCGCTACAAAAAGGTATCATTTTGCCCCCCTTTCACCAATCCGTCAAGCGATGTCGCGGGACTTCTTGATGTTGGGGAAGAATTTTTTCCATTGTCTGGTATTCAAATAAGTAGTATCTAATATTCCGCTTCATCCTGCCACGCAATCGGATCTTGACGTTGAGGGGCGTCGAAATCCGCCAGACCAAGCAACTGCCACGAAGAGGTGCGCTCGCCATGACAGACTACATCATGATTCTGGTCAGCACGATCCTGGTCAACAACTTCGTCTTGAGTAAATTCCTGGGGATCTGCCCGTTTCTGGGCGTCTCCAAAAAGGTCGAAACCGCCGTGGGGATGGCCTATGCCGTGGTGTTCGTCATCACCCTGTCGTCGATCATCACCTGGCTGACCCAGCGCTACATCCTCGATCCCCTGGGACTCGACTACCTGCGCACCCTCTCTTTCATCCTGGTGATCGCCGCCCTGGTGCAACTGACCGAAATGATCGTCCACAAAACCAGCCCGGCCCTCTACGACTCGCTGGGCATCTTCCTGCCGCTCATCAGCACCAACTGCGTGGTGCTCGGCGTGACGATCATCAATATCCAGAAGGAACTCAATTTTCTTCAGGCGACCATCAACGGCTTCGGAGCCGCCGCCGGTTTTGGCCTGATCCTGGTGCTGTTCGCCGGCATGCGCGAACGGATCGATCTGTCGGACGTGCCGGCCCTGTTCAAGGGAGCGCCGATCGCCCTGGTCAACGCCGGTCTGTTGTCGCTGGCCTTCATGGGCTTCGCGGGCATGGTCAAGTGACCCCCCTTTCTTGAAATGCGGCGCTCATCCAGCAAGGAACGTCTCACTGCGAGTAGGAGTAAACCATGATCGAAGCGGTTTTGAGCATGGGCGGCATGGCCCTCGTCGCCGGATTGGGCCTCGGATACGCGGCCATCAAGTTCCATGTCGAGGTGGATCCCCTGGTCTCCAATCTGGAGTCCGCCCTGCCCTCCACCAACTGCGGCAACTGCGGTTATCCCGGCTGTCACGCCTACGCCGAGGCCCTGGCCGGCGAGGAACCGGTCTCCATCGGTCTGTGCAGCCCCGGCGGCACCAAGGCCATGGAATCCATCGCCGCCATCCTGGGGGTGGAACCGGTGGCCATGGAAGAGCATGGACCCCGTACCGCCTATATCCACGAGGAGAAGTGCATCGGCTGCACGGCCTGCATCAAGGCCTGTCCGGTGGATGCCATCGTCGGCGCCAACAAGCAGTCCCACACCGTGATCACCGAAATTTGCACCGACTGCGAGGCCTGCGTCGAACCCTGTCCGGTCGATTGCATCGAAATGGTGCCGATTCAAACCACCCTCCAGAATTGGCAATGGGTCAAACCAAACCCGTATCAGACGCTTCACTGATGGACCATCCCTGCCACCATCCGGTCGGCAACGTTTCCAGAGGGACTCTCAAAAGAAGATGCCCGGGAAAGATGGATCCCAACATCATGCAAGCTCGAGACACGCGAGGCGTCACCATGGGGCTCGTACAACGCACATTGAAGAATTTTTACGCCAGAGTGCATCCCACCGAGATCAACCATCTCGTCAGGCACGGCCCCCTTGAGCAGGTCCCGAGGTCCGCTCGGTTGTTGATTGCTCCGCGGCAGCACTCCGGGATGCCCCGCGAACCGTGTGTCGCACCGAAACAAGAGATTCGTCCGTCTGCCGGTACACGCAAAAAGGCGGCTGCCGCGAAATCCGCGGATGAAACCGCCAACCCCGCCACCGTGGAGAGTGTCGCATGACCAAGAGCAGCTTCAAGATCTCCTCCTCGCCTTTCGTGCATGGGGGATTGTCCATTTCCGAGGTGATGAAAAGCGTGATCTGGGCTCTGCTGCCCGCCGCGGCCATGGGTGTCATGGTGTTCGGCTGGTCGGCCCTGTTCGTCATGCTGATCACCGTTGCCGCCTGCGTGGTTTCGGAACGGCTCTTCAACGCCATCCGGGGACGCCCCTCCACCGTGGGCGATCAATCCGCGCTGCTCACCGGCCTGCTGCTCGCCATGAGCATGCCGCCCAACTCCCCCTGGTGGCTCTGCCTGGTGGGCGGCGTCTTCGCGATCGTTCTGGGCAAACAACTCTACGGCGGCATGGGTTACAACATGTTCAACCCGGCCATGATCGCCCGCGTTTTCCTGCTCATCTCCTTCCCGGTGCAGATGACCTCCTGGCCGGCTCCAACCCCGTTGACCGGCGATCACGCCCTCTCCCTCTCCCAGGGACTGGCAATGATCATCTCCGCCCCGTTCAACACCCCGGAGATGCTGGACGCCCTCTCCACCGCCACCCCGCTTGGTCAATACCACACCGAAATCGGCATGGGGAAAACCGTGCGCGAGGCCCTGGGCGGCGCCTTCGGCTTCGACATCCTGGCCGCCATGGGCGGCATGATCAAGGGCTCCCTGGGCGAAACCTCGGCGGTTCTTCTCACCCTGGGCGGCATCTACCTGCTGCGCAAAAAGATCATCACCTGGCACATTCCGATGTCCATGATTCTTGGCTGCATCGTACCCGCAGCGATCTTCTGGCTCATCGACCACACCAAATATCCGGATCCTTTGTTCCATCTGGTCACCGGTGGTCTGATCATCGCCGCCTTCTTCATGGCAACGGATTACGTCACCTCGCCGGTCACCCCCAAGGGACAGATCATCTTCGGGGTCGGCTGCGGACTTCTGACCTTCCTGATCCGCACCTGGGGGAGCTATCCGGAAGGGGTGTCGTTCGCCATCGTCATCATGAACGCCACAGTGCCCCTCATCGATCAATATACCAGGCCGTTGACCTACGGCAAAAAGAAACAGACCCTCTAGGAGACCGCCAATGCCGCATTTTCTCAAGATGGGTATCACGCTCATGATCGTGGGTCTGATCGCCACGGCGATCCTGGCTGGCGTCGAGGATGTCACCCGCGCGCCGATCGCTCACACCCAACGGCAGGAACTGCTCAACGCCCTGGCCCAGGTGCTGCCCAAGGGATTCGACAACGCGCCGGAGAAGGATTTCATCCAACTCGGTGACAAACGCATCAACCGCAAAGCCAAACCAGTGCCGTTCTACCGCGCCCGCAAGAATGGCGCGAATCATGGCGTGGCCTTCATGATCACCGCCCCGGATGGCTACTCCGGCAACATCGATATCCTGATGGGCGTCGATGCCACGGGGACCGTCACCGGCATCAACATCGTCTCCCACGCCGAAACGCCAGGACTGGGGGACAAGATCTTCAAAAACAACTGGCTCGGCGCCTTCATCGGCAAAAATCTCAAAAACGCCAGATGGGGTGTCAAAAAGGATGGCGGCGAGTTCGATCAGTTCGCCGGGGCCACCATCACCCCGCGCGCCATCGTGAACGCCATCAAGCGCGGTCTGGATTATTACGCGGAAAATCAGGACACGATCTTCAAAACCCCTGCCGAGGAGTCCGCCAAATGAGCGTATCCGAGACCAAGGAAATCATCGTCAACGGCTTCTGGAAAAACAACGGCGTCTTCGTCCAGATGCTCGGCATGTGCCCGACCCTGGGCGTGACCACCTCGGCGGAAAACGGCATCGGCATGGGACTGGCCACCACCGCCGTGCTGGTGGGCTCCAACATGGTGGTATCGATGGTGCGCAAGGTGGTTCCCAACGATGTGCGCATCCCGGCCTTCATCATCATCATCGCCTCGTTCGTCACCATCGTCGATCTGGCCATGAACGCCTTCGTGCATGATCTGCACAAGGTGCTGGGACTCTTCATCCCGCTGATCGTGGTCAACTGCATCATCCTGGGACGGGCCGAGGCCTTCGCCTCCAAAAACTCGGTCATCGGCTCGATTTTAGACGGGATCTTCACCGGCCTGGGCTTCACCTTTGCTCTGTTCCTGCTTGGCAGCGTGCGAGAACTGCTCGGTTCCGGTCAATGGCTCGGTCAACAGATCATGCCCCTCGACTACCAACCGGCACTGGGTTTCATTCTTCCGCCGGGCGCCTTCATTGCCCTGGGATTCATCCTGGTGTGGCAAAAATGGATCGATCAGCGCGCCACGGCCAAAAAGTGATCCGTCGGACTCTGTGCTCCACGCTCCAACCGGGAATGGATTTGGCCATTCCCGGTTGCATTTTGCGGATTTCTACTTGCCGATAACGGCCAGGTTTGCTATCATTTTTCATGATGGGGGGAGAACACCCGCTCACCCCCCGTACCGTGGAGTTTCCTTCGGGAGTTCCACGGTAGCTGTTATCTGGTGAACTTTGTAACAATCCGTAACCTTTCAATCCGATTCGGAATGCCAGGCACAACATGAACGTCTTGATCGTGGATGACATCCCGGAAAATCGCTCGCTTCTGGCCGACATTCTCAAACCGTTCGCCCACTGCGATGTGGCGACCAACGGACAAGAGGCCGTGGAGATCTTCGAGGCCGAACTGGTGGACGGTACCCCCTATGATCTGGTGCTGCTCGACATCATGATGCCGATCATGGATGGCCAGGAGGCACTCAAGAAAATGCGGGCCCTGGAGCGGGAGTATCATGTCTCGGATGACACCCGCGCCGCGATCATCATGGTCACCGCGGTCGATGCCATGTCCGAGATCACCGAAGCCTTCGATGTGGGCGGCTGCTCCGATTACCTCAACAAGCCGATCACCCGTGGCAAACTGCTGGTGAAACTCGGAGAGCTGAATCTGATTCCCAAGGATTGGTGGAAGGCTGATTGACCGGAGAGGGTGGCAATCGGTTGGTGCGCGTCGCGCTCCTCGACCGATTGCCTGTATGGGCGGAATGATCAAGGGGTGAGCGACATGGGTCTCACCCCATTTTTTTGGACATATCGATTACTTTTGTTAAAATTTCAGCCGTTCAACACCCTCTGTCACGCTTGAAATGGTCCTCTTTTTTCGACAGGCTTACACCAACCCGGTCTTCTGCACGAAATTCTTGGCACCGACCGTGACCGCCTTGGCCAGGGAGGCCTGATGGGAGCTTTTGCGCAGGAGCATCTCCTCCTGGCGGTTGCTCAAGAAGGCCATTTCCACCAGAACCGAGGGGATCTCCTGGGTTTTGAGGACCGCGAAGCGGGCCTGTTTGATGGTCTTGAAGTGCAGAGAGAGACTCGGGGTGCTGGCGATGGCCGAAAGCAGGGTATTGCCGAGCATCAGGGATTTCTGGTTGGCGGGAACCGGATTGCGGCGTCCCCGCTCGGAAAGACAGTAAACCGAGGCCCCACGCGCCGAGGGGATATGGAAGGCATCGGCATGCAGGCTGATGAAGAGATCGGCCTTGTGGTTGCGGGCGATGGCGCAGCGACGGCTCAATCCCACGAAACGGTCTTCGTTGCGGGTGAGGAAGGCCTTGTAACCAGGGGTGGCATTGATCTCGCGGGCCACCTGCCGGGCGACCGACAGGGCCACATCCTTCTCCTTGACGCCACCCGCGCCGATGGCGCCCGGATCGATCCCCCCATGTCCCGGATCGAGCACGATGACGATATCCCGCTTGCCCTTGCGTGCCACCAGAGGTCTTTCGAGCCGGTTCGGTTGCGCCGTGCCGGCATCCGCCTCATCCCGGGTATCGGTGGCGGTGAACTCGACCACCAGACGGGGACGCCCGCCCTCCTTGTCCTTGAGCAGAAAAGCCCGGCTGCTGGCATCGTCCTGCAACTCGAAGACGGCGCGCATGGTGCCGTTGCCCAGGGAGTCGGTCCGCACCTTACGCACGATCGGATCGGTGAAGGAGAGCAGATTCAGATCCGAGGAGAGTTCGGTATCCTGGAGGTCGAGCACCACCCGATCCGGATCCCGCAGCGTGGCCAGGGAGTGTTTGATCTCCTGATTCAGGGAGAAGATGATGCGGGTGCGGTTGGGGGCGGTGGAGAATCGCACATCGGTGATGCGCGGTCTGGACATGGCCGCATGCACCATCGATCCAGGGAGGAGCAGTCCGCCCATGGAGAGAGCCAAAGCCTTGAGAACAAATCGTCTGTCCAACATGATCCGGTCTCCTTCGTGTGCCTTTTTCAAGACGCGGGGCAAGCGTTGGGAGCTTGACCCTGCTTTCGCATGGTTTTGTTGCCAAATGTGACAATAATTTAACGTAAATTTTATTAAGTTCTTTAATTTCAGCTAATTAATCAAACCTTATTCCGGAATAACCCGTAACGATTGCGAGGTTGCCGGTACTTTAGCAAGTGGCATGCCGGCATTTTCCCGTTTGGCATTCCACCGTGAGATCATCCTGGAAATACCGATTCCGCTTATGGTTTCTGGCTCCGCGTGTCGTTCTTGCGGAGAATGGCGCGCATCCTGGCGAAAGATTATCGGATGGTGGAACCATGACGGCGTTGGCGTGACGGCCTTCCTGGCATGTCAAAAGCGCCAAGAGCTTCTTTTTGATCGGATTATCGAATGGATAAGCCGAGTCGATCGGCTGGATTTCGCCAATCGCGCGTGCTAGAATGGGGCTTTGTCCATGCTTTCCCGTCGATCCGGGCGCCATGACCGCATGACCCGGAACGCGTGAATCGATCCGACCCGGCGTTGGACAGGTTGGCAAGCACGCTTCCAGCCATCCACGCCCGAACCACGCCTGCCACGAGGAGTGCGCGCTTCCGATGAGACCATCCCGATTCGTCACGCGCCTGGTGGGTGCATCCAGGTGGGTCGCCATCCCGTTGCTTCTGGGCGGCTGTTCCGATGCGCTGGTGCCAGATCCCGGGTTGGGGGCCAACCCGACCCTCCTTGCCACCATGACACAGGGTACCCCCTGCTATTTTCGGGGGACGGTCCACCATTGCGACGATTTGAACGATGCCGATGGCGATGGGGTGAAAGATGGCAAGGATCGTTGTCCGGCCACCCCGAAGGGGGTGCCGGTCGATGCGGAGGGGTGTTCCCTGGACAGCGACGGCGACGGGGTGACGGATGACCTGGACCGTTGTCCACAAACCCCCAAGCGGGTCGAGGTCGATGAAAAGGGGTGTCCCCCCGATCGGGACGGGGATGGAGTGCCCGATGATCGGGATCAATGTCCCGACACCCCGAGCGGTGCCAAGGTCAACGAGACGGGCTGCTGGGTGCTGGAAAATCTCCGTTTCGCCACCAACCGTCATGCGATCGCCGCCGCCGACCACCCTCTGCTCGACGGGGTGGGGCGGGTCATGAAGGAGAACCCGACCCTGCGGGTGGAGATTCAGGGACATACCGATCGCATCGGCTCCGCCCAATCCAACGAACGCCTCTCCATGCGCCGCGCCGAGGCGGTGCGGGATCATCTGGTCGGACGCGGGATCGAGGTCGGGCGGTTGCAGGTGATCGGGCTGGGATTCGAACAACCGATCGCCTCCAACGATACCGAGGAGGGACGCGCCAAGAATCGGCGCGTGGTGTTGCGGCCCCTGCCGTAAGCGGACAGGCAAGAGCCGTTCTCAATTCAATGCATGCAAACCGGAGAAGAACATGTTGAAAGTGAATGAATATTTTGGTGGCACGGTCAAGTCGATCGCCTTCCAGACCGCCACCCTGCCGGCCACGGTCGGCGTGATGGTGCCCGGCGAATATGAGTTCGGCACCAGTCAACTCGAAACCATGACCGTGGTCAGCGGCGCGTTGACCGTGATGCTGCCCGGTGAGTCGGAGTGGCGCATCTTTGAGCCGTTCGAGAGCTTCGTCGTGCCGGCCAACGCCCAATTCCAACTGAAGGTGGCGGTGGATACGGCCTATTTATGCACCTATGGGGCGTGATGGCCAAACAACTCGGTGGGACATCACCAGATTCTTTCCTACCACTTGCAATAGCCACTTTGCACGACTGGCGCATCTGGAAGCCATGACCTGAAGTACGGCAGAGCGTGAGCCTCGCCATCAAACCGCACCAGGTTTGGAATGTGTCGTTTTTACCGTCGAAAAAAAAGAGCGCGTCTGGGAGATTCCGCTCCCAGGGGTTTGCTTTTGACTTTGGCGCGCTCTTTACAAAGAAGCAGTTTTCGCCTTTTTTGCGAAAAAAGCGCCGCGCGCAGCCTTCGCGAGCGTCGTTTCCGGTTTTTGGAAACGACGCTCGCATCTTGCACGGCAGCCTTGACTCCCCCGCAAAAAGTCCCTTCACCCGGCACTCATGATGGGAATTGCTAAACAAGATCATCCTCTTGCCCAGCCTGTTTCTTGCCAGAAACGGCTTTTTGCGGGGGACTCAGCCTTGCGGAAAACCACGCATTCCGTGATGGTTGCGGTTTAAAAGAGCTTTTTGAACCACGAGGCGGTGCGCTCGCCGGAGGGGGTGGCGCAGATGGTGGACTCCCAGGCCGGGACCGGCTCGGGCTTGAAACGGGTGAAGACCTTCCAGGGGAGAATCCCTCCACCACCACCGCAGCCACAACCGGCGCGACGCGGATGGAACACCTTGATGATGCGCGGATCCTCCAGGCTCTGCACATAGACCATGGTGGTCCAAACGCCACGCTCCTCGCGCAAGATCTCGGCAACCAGATCTTGCAGGTGCGAACTTGCCGCCATGCCGTCGATGGGCTGCTCCGGAAAGGGCTCGCGCGGTTCGAGAACGTACCAGCCGTCGTGTCGGGCGACCGCCTCCCCGAGAACCGTGAGATCGGCCAGCCGAATCATCCCGTCAAAACGACCCTCCAGGCGCCGGTAAAAAGGAAGTTCCACGTTCTCGCCGCTCAAGACCGCCATCTCCACACCCATTGCAACCGGCACTCCCATCCCGCCCGAATGATCTTGAAAAAAAACCATGTTAAACCGCACCCATCACGGGCTGCGTAATTTTCCGCAAGGCCGCGCGCGGCGCCTTTTTCGCAAAGACGCGAAAAAGGCTTCTTTTGAAGAGCGCGCTCAAGTCAAAAGCACCGTCCCAAGGGCTTTGCCTTTGGATCCCACCAGGGGGATCATCTCCCTGGACTCTGATCAGGCGGGCGGCGACCCACGCCGAATCAGGCACGCATCACGAACCGATCGCAGCACTCATCCAGAATGCCTCGCAACCGGGAGAGACGCGGTTCATCCACCCCGCCTTCCATTTCGTTCAACCCTTCCTTTTGCAAACGGGTCAGCAGGCTCTGATAGGCCACGGGAACCCCCTTGATCAGATCCAACTGGATGCGCATCCAATCCGCGGTTTCGAACATGTGTGATCTCCTCTCCAACCATCGCCTCAAACGTACCTGATGGGGGGAGAATCTCCTCACCCCCGACCATGAAGCTCCTGACAGGGGTTCCACGGCAGACCATGACACTTCAAACCAAGCAATAAACAGACCATGCCGCCCTGACATCCGCCTGGTGAGCGACACACCCGCCGTGCCCCCTCACACCCCGCCCCCCCAACGCTCCTCATGCGGAAAAGCATGGCAACCGCCTGGCATTGCCGCTAGAATTCCCCCATGACCACCCAACCGCTTCACCCCACCCGCTGTCACGCCTCATGAACACCACGCTCCGCACCGGCACGCTGCTCGGCCTCCTCGGATCCGCCTGGCTCCGGGGACCTTTTCAAAACCTGCGGCACCATCTGGCACGCCTGGGACGCCTGCCCCGACACCGGGCATTCGCCCGCGTGGCCTGGCACGATCACCTCCGCCATCTCACCGGCAGCGTCCAACCCGTGGACGGTGCCTGCCGGCAACGGGCCCACGCCACCGCCGAATGGCTGATCCGCGCCTGGGAGGCCACGCCCGATGATGGGATCTCCGAGGGGTATTTCCCCTGCGACCCGAAGGAATACCCACTTTCCATCCCTGGCCGGCGTCCCTCTCGTCCGGAAAGCAGCTCTGCCGTTCCGCTTCCAAGCCCTGGCTGGCGCCCCTCCTGTCCGGAGAGCACCGGTGCCGTCCTGGCCTCGCTCCTCGACTACGCGCTCCGCTTTTCCGATGCCGTGATGCGCGAACGGGTGCTGGCCATGGCCCTCTGGGCGGCGGATCTTCAATTGCCCTCCGGCGCGATACAGACCACGCCGGATCCCTCCCAATCGATGCCGCTCACCACCGGCCAGGTGTTGCACGGGTTTGCCTCACTGCTCGAACACGAACCCGATCCGCGCATCGAACAGGCCGCGCGCCGCGCCGCCGACTTTCTGGTGACCCGCCTGAAGGTCGAGGAGCAGTCGCCCCCGTCGCTCCGGACACTCCAGGCCAACCAGGTGCTCATGGCCTGGGGGTTGTATCGGTTCGGCATGCAAAACGGGATTCCCGGTTACCGGGATGCGGCGCTGCGACTGGCCCGGAACACCCTGGCCCTGCAACAGGACAATGGCTGGTTCGCGCGCAACGATCCCGCGCGGCAGATGGCTCCCCGGACCCTTGCCATCGCCCAGACGCTGCAAGGGTTGCTCGAAACCGGCATCGCCGGCAACGACACCACCCTCATCGACGCGGCACGGCGCGGCACGCTGCCGATGGTGCGTCTCATCCGACCCGATGGATTCCTGCCGGGCCGGTGGCGTGCCGACTGGTCTCCCGCCGCGTCCGCCGCCTGTCTGACCGGCAGCGCCCAGCTCTCGGTGGTCTGTTTCCGGCTCCATCAGACCTTGGGCGATGCCACCTTTCTGGAGGCGGGTCACCGGCTGGTGGATTTTCTCAAGGGGGTCCAGGTGCTCGATGGCTTCGACTCGCCGATGCGCGGCGCGCTGGCCGGATCGTTCCCGCTTTTTTTCGGTCCCTTTCAATCCGCCGGGTTTCCCAGTTCGGCCAGCCAGAATCTGCTCGATGCGCTGCTGCTCCAGGACCGGATTACCGAGGCATGCGGATCAGTTATTTCATGACGCATTGCCCACCCGCTTTTGCGCGCCGTCCACCCGGTTTCAAACGGGTCTGATCCCCCTGTCAATGCGGTTCGAATCCGTGCCCGCCCCGATACGACCGGCCACCCAGAAGATCAGACACACCCCGGCCCAGAAGGCCGGCCACAGGTGACCGTATCCGGACCAGAAGCTCCCACCGGGACCGGCGAAAAGGGTGACCACCAGAGCGCCTTGTTGGTTGGAAGGGATCCGTCCCAGCTCCCGTCCCAGGGGATCGATGACCGCCGAAATGCCGGAGTTGGCCACCCGGATCATCGGCAGACGGTTTTCCACCGCGCGCATGCGCGCCATGGCCAGATGTTGCGGCTTGGCCGACTCGCCGAACCAACCGTCGTTGGTGAGATTGATCAACCATCGGGCCCCTTGCGCCGCCAGATGGCGCACCTCGTCCGGAAAGATCACCTCGTAGCAGATCAGAGGACCGATATCCCCCATCTCCCAGCGCAACAGCTCCGGACCGGGACCAGGGGTGAAATCCTTGCTGCCGTGGGTGAGTTTATGCACCGAATCCGGCACCAGGGACCGAAACGGAATGTACTCCCCGAACGGCACCAGATGGTGTTTGTCGTAGCGGTAGTCGAAATCCCCCATCTCTTCCGAGCCGATGATGACCATGCTGTTGAAAAACCGCAGGGTACGCTCATCCGTGCGATCATACATCGGCGCGCCGGTGAGGATCGGTGCGTCGATGCCGCGACTGACATCCACGATCCTGGCCAGCTCCCTGGGGGATGCCTGGAGAAAGAAGGCGGCGGCGGTCTCGGGCCAGACCACCAGATCGACCGGCTGATCCAACCCGGCGGTCAAATCGAGGTAGCGTCCCAGCCACTCCTTCTGTCGTTCGGGCACCCATTTGAGATCCTGGGCGATGTTGCCCTGCACCAGGGCGACGCGCAATCCCCGCGCCGCTTCGGGCACCGTTTCGGCATCGACCAGGCTTTGCCAGCGCCACGCCCCATACCCGTAACCGGCGGCACACACCCCGATGGCCAACAAAAGCACCGCGCCGACCCGGGCCGGCCTTTGCCAGCTCTCCGGACGGGAGATCCAGGCGACCGCGGCGGCCAGGAACAGGGTCAACGCCGAAAGCAGATAGACCCCGCCCAGATCCGCCAGTTGCAACAGGATCGGTATCGCATCCCAGGTCTGGCCGAGGGGATTCCAGAAAAAACCGCTGAACAGGTGGGCCCGCGACCATTCGGTCACCACCCACAAGGCCGGCGCGACGGCGAGGATGAACAACGGACGGGCGTTGAGCCTGGCGAACAGCGCGCCAAACAGGGCGGGATAGAGGGCGAGCACCGCGGCCAGCAGCACGATCACCAACAGGGCTGCCGGCGAGGGGATTTTTCCGTAGACGTGCAGGCTGGTCCAGAGCCAGTCGAGTCCCACCAGGAAGTGGCCCAACCCGAACAAGAATCCGAGCCACGCTCCCCGTTTGGAAGCGGTGTTTTCCAGCAGGCGCAGCCAGATGGCCACGCCCAGCACGGCCCAAAGCGGATTCGGACCGGGCGGCACTCCCCACATCGCCAGCATGCCGGCCAGGAAAGCCAGCAGAGCGTTCCGCGTCGAGCGGAGTTGCAACCGGGCGATCGCCCGGTCAAGCAGGGTATCAGATTTCATACGGGTTGGCGATACCCAGGCCAGCCAGGATCGCCACCTCGCGCGCCTCCTGACGCTCGGCCTCGGCCTCGGAACGTTCGTGGTCGTAACCGAGCAGATGCAGCGCCCCATGCACCACCAGATGGACCAGACGGTCCCCAGGCGCCAACCCCGCCTCTCCGGCCTCTCGCAGCGTGGTCTCGAAGGGGATCACCACATCCCCCAGCAACACCGCGCCACTCTCCGGATCCGGGAACGCCTCCCCCTCCTCCATGGCGAACGACAGCACGTTGGCCGGACGGTCCAGCCCGCGAAACTCCTGATTGATGCGCCGGGACTCCGCGTCATCGGTCAGCAGCACCCCGACCTCGATCTCCTCGCCCACGCGTCCTTCCGCCTCCAGGGTGGCATGCACCGCACGGGCGACCCGCTCCTCATCCTCCGCGGACCACAGGGGGGACGACAGGTTTACCAGAACCGTGGCCGACATGATGACGCGCTCCTTCCGTGCGTTTCTTGATTTGATCCGGATACTCGATCCGGCGATGGTAGAACCCGAGGGTCAACACCCGGGTAAAGGCATCTTCGATGCGGGAGATCTCCCGCAGGGTGAGCCGACACTCCTGCAACTGCCCGTCGGCGATCTTGGAGGCGACGATGCGCGCCACCAGGGATTGAATCTGCGCCGGCGAGGGGGTTTTCAGGGTACGCGAGGCCGCCTCCACCGAGTCGGCCAGCATCAGAATTCCCCCCTCCTTGGAGTGCGGCCTGGGACCGGGATAGCGAAAATCGGCATCGTCGATCTTCTCTCCGCGCTTGGCCGCCTGATTGACCGCGCGGTTGTGAAAATATTGCAACAACGTGGTGCCGTGATGGGTGGTCACCGCTTCCAGGATCGGTCCGCCGAGTTTGTACTCGCGCACCATCTCCACCCCATCCTTCACATGCCCCTGAATCACCCGCACCGACATGGACGGAGAGAGGTGATCATGGCGGTTCTCGCCGGATTGATTCTCCACGAAGTAGTGGGGCTTGTTCATTTTGCCGACATCGTGATACAGCGCCATGACCCGAGCCAGGAGCGGATTGGCGTTGATGCTCTCGGCGGCGGCCTCGGCAAGATTGCCCATCATCACCGAATGGTGGTAGGTGCCCGGACTGCGCAGGGAGAGGCTCTTGAGCAGCGGATGGTCCCCGCTGGCCAACTCCAGCAACCGGGAGTCGGTGGTGATATCGAAGAGGTATTCGAACAGCGGGATCAGGGCCAGTCCCCACAATCCGATCAGCATGCCGCTGGTCAGGGCGACGGCGCCTCCGGCCAGCCAGTCCAGGGAGGGCATGCGATCCGAAAGCAGCTCCACCGCCGGAACGGCCAACGCCTGGGTCAGGCCGATCCAGAAGCCGGAGATCAACACGTCGTAGCGTTTGCGACAGACCCGCAGCGTGGCCCCACCCGCCAGGGAACCGACCATGAAGTAAAGAAAGATCGGCAACCCTCCATCCGATTCCATGGCCGACAGAAACGACAGAATCGCCCCGAGCAGCATCGCGCCGCCCGGAATCCCGGCCCGCGCGCCGATGGTGAGGGAGGCCATGGCCGACCCGAGCGCGGTGATGGGCAGGTAGTTGGCCAGTCGCGCCGGCAGGCCGAAAAAATCGGTCAACCCCTGCCCCATGGTGAAGATAAGGCTCGAAAGCAGCGAGGTGATCAGCAGGATGGTGCCGAGGATGTAGAGGGTTTTGCGATCGCGCGGGAAGTCCGCGGAGGTCGTGACGAGAAAGCGGCGTCCGAGCCACATGAGGAGAATCAACGCCATGGCCAGCCCCATGAGGTTGAGGGCCATCTTGCCGGTCCAGCGGGTCTGGTTGAGGGACTCGATCTTCAAACGGGCGGCATCGGTGACCTCGGCCCCCTCCTGGATCACCAGTTGGCCGCGTCGTACCCGATAGAAAACGGGATCGACCCCGGCGGCGGCCAGTTCGCGACGGGTGCGGGTTTCGGCCAGATTGAGCACCAGCGTGGGTCGCATGTTGACGCTGATCTGTTCCATGATCCACTTGCGCATCACACCCGGCAAATGGGTGAAACGGTCCTCGCCGGACTTCTCGAGCATGCGTCGCATGCCGACCAGATCCATCAGGCCGGCGGCGCCGCTCCCCGAGGTTCGGATCTCCTCATCCCCCATGGAGTGGATCACGAACGGGTTGTGGGCCAGGTCGTTGAGCACCTCGGGACCACTCACCACGCGGATCTGGGCATGTTCGGTCAGCCAGGCGCCGATCTCGTTGGAGAGGCCGATCAGATCCTTGGTGGCCACCAGCGCCGAGAAGGCCTGTTCGTCGATCACCTCCTCGATGCGCTCGGAAAAGGTATCGCGCAGTTT
The DNA here is from genome assembly GCF_058402785.1 of Candidatus Magnetaquiglobus sp. Classification (NCBI taxonomy): domain Bacteria; kingdom Pseudomonadati; phylum Pseudomonadota; class Magnetococcia; order Magnetococcales; family Candidatus Magnetaquicoccaceae; genus Candidatus Magnetaquiglobus; species Candidatus Magnetaquiglobus sp. The sequence goes on along the minus strand of NZ_JBZVFG010000004.1, from coordinate 19,175 downwards.
GTCCCAATCCAACCGCGACACCGCCGCGCCGCGCGACTCGTCGAGCCATTTCAGATGCTCGCCGATGCGCCGTGCCACGGTCTCCATCACGCCCGGATCCCAGTCGTAGACCGGCACCGCCGCAGCCGCCGCCTCCTGACGCCGTTTTTTGGTGGTTACCGCGTCTTCGACCAGAATATCGCGATCCGCCTTGATGTCGCGGGTGGCGATGTCGCCCACTTCCGGCAGATAGAGAGGCCGCAACACCACCGGTGAAAAAATCACCGTGAGCATGGCAACCACTACAAGAAACAGGGTCAGATCCAACAGCGTCGTCCAGGAAGGCAACATCGGGCGATCCGTCGGACGACCCCGCGAACGCTCCCCCAATTTCACCCGTTCCGTTCCCATCGCACCCTCGCAACCCACCCGCTCATGCCAACCGGCCCGCCGCCATCCCTTCCCGGGTCGCCGCCTCTTCATAGGCCTGCACGATCCGTTTCACCAGGGGGTGGCGTACCACATCCCGGTGGGTAAACCAGACAAAGGAGATCCCCTCCACCCGTTTGAGCACCTCCAGAGCGTGCGCGAGTCCGGAACGACGGTTGGAAGGCAGATCGACCTGCGTCACATCGCCCGACACCACCACCCGCGACCCCTCTCCCAAACGGGTCAAGAACATCTTCATCTGTTCGATGGTGGTGTTCTGCGCCTCATCCAGAATGATGGTCGCCTCGGCCAGGGTACGTCCGCGCATGTAGGCCAAGGGTGCGATCTCCAACTGGTTGCGTCCGAGCATCCGTTCCACCTTCTCGTACCCGAGCATGTCGTACAACGCATCATACAGGGGGCGCAGATAAGGATCCACCTTGTCCTGCAAATCCCCCGGCAGAAACCCGAGATGCTCCCCGGCCTCCACCGCCGGTCGGGTGAGGACGATGCGCGCCACCCGCCCCTCGATAAAATCCAGCACCGCCGCGGCCACCGCCAGATAGGTCTTGCCCGTGCCCGCCGGACCGATGGCGAACACCAGGGGACGCCGGGCCAGCTCGCGGATGTAATCGGCCTGACGCGGGGTGCGCGGACGGATCTCCCGCAAGGGGGTCTTGAGGACCGCGGCCTCGTCCAGGGGATCGGGTCCATCTTCCGGACGCTCCAGGGCCAGAATCCCGGCCTCGACCCGCGCCTCGTCCACCCGTTGTCCCATCTCGAGCGCGCCGTAAAGCACGGTCAGCAGACCGCGCGCCCGCTCCAACATCTCCGGCGCTCCCATCAGCGTCACCCGGTTGCCGACCGGATAGCAAGCGATGCCGAGCCGCGCCTCCAGACGGTGCAGATGGGCATCGAAGGCCCCGAACAACAGGGCGGTCAGCCGATTGTCCGGAAAGGTGAGGGTGAGCCCTTCTCCCCCGTCCACCGGTTCGACGCCCACCCCGCCCGGCATGATGCCCTCATGCGTCACCGAACGATCGTGGCGGGTGGGATGATTCGGGGAAGAACGATCCCCATCATCTCCATTTACGGCTGTGAGGGTGGGATTCTGAAATGAATTCGTCTCGCCGGACGAAAAGGAGGATGCGGACATTCAGATCAACTGTCCTCGCAGGGAGTTGGCCAACCCGTCGGTGACGCGCACGCGCACGATCTGGCCGATCCACTCCGGGGTGCCGGGGAAGTTGACGGTCCGGTTGTGGCCGGTGCGACCGGTCAACTCCCCGCCATCGCGCTTGGAGATCCCCTCCACCAGCACCGACTCCTCGCACCCGACGCGGGCGAGATTTTTCGCCAACTGGGAGGCGCCGAGCACCTCCTGGAGCCGGGCCAGACGCTCCTGGGCGACCGGCAGAGGAACGTGATCGCCCATGCCTGCGGCCACGGTGCCGGGACGGGCCGAAAAGATGAACGAATAGGCGTGATCAAAGGCCACCTGGCGGGCCAGATCGAGGGTTGCCAGAAAATCGTCCTCGCTCTCCCCTGGGAAACCGACGATGAAATCCGATGCCAGGGCGATATCCGGCAGGGCGCGACGCAGTTTGTCGATCCAGGTCAGATACCCGGCGGCGGTGTGTCCGCGCTCCATCAACCCGAGGATTCGATCCGAACCGCTCTGGATCGGCAGATGCAGATAGGGGCAGAGACTTTCGACCTCGGCGAAGATCTCCACCAGATCGTCGTTCATGTCCGCCGGATGGGAGGTGACGAAGCGGATCCGCGCCACGCCGGGAATGAGCGCCACGCGCCGGATCAGGAGCGCCAGATCGTGGATGATTCCGTCGCGGGCCAGGGCGCGGTAGGCGTTGACGTTCTGGCCCAGGAGATGGATCTCTTTCGCGCCGCCGGCCACCAGGGCGGTCACCTCCTCGCAGATCGCCTCCACCGGACGACTCCACTCCCGACCACGGGTGAACGGCACCACGCAGTAGGTGCAGAAGCGGTCGCACCCCTCCTGAACCACCACCGAGGCGATGGCGCCCGGCGAGAGGATGGCCGGCAAGGCATCGAATTTGGTATCCACCGACTCCTGGTAATCCCCCACCCGTCCGCCCTGTTTCTCCAGGCGGTCGAGCATCTCCGGGAGGCGGTGGTAGTTCTGGGGGCCGAAGACCAGGCGCACGAAGGGAGCCCGTTTGAAGACATTATCCCCTTCGGCCTGGCCGACGCAGCCGCCGACCGCGAAAATCGCGTCGCGCGAGACCACGGTTTTGCGCAACCGTCCGAGTTCGGAGAAGAGCTTTTCGGCGGCCTTTTCGCGAATGTGACAGGTGTTGAGAATGATCAGGTCGGCTTCGTCGGGTGCGTCGATGGTGGCATAGCCCAGGGAGTCGTGCAGCAGTTGGGCCATGCGGGTCGCGTCATGGACGTTCATCTGGCAGCCGTAGTTCTTGATGAACAGCTTTTTCAAGCCGGCCCCCGTCCCAACCGGGCCATCATGCGCCGTCGCAACTCCGGAATCACCCCCGCCGGGGTGAAGCGGGTCACGTCGCCGCCCATGCCGGCGATCTCGCGCACCAGTCGCGAGGAGAGGAACATGGTCTCCTCGCCGGAGACCAGAAAGACCGTCTCCACGTCCGGACTCAGTTGCCGGTTCATGCAGGCCATCTGGAACTCGTATTCGAAGTCGGCCACGGCGCGCAAGCCGCGCAGCACGAAATGGGCGTTGAGATGGCGCACGAAATCGACCAGCAGGCCATCCATGCGACACACCTCGACACCGGGGATGCCGGCCACCGCTTCCTGGATGAAGCCGATCCGTTCGTCGCCGGTGAAGAGCGCGTTTTTCTCGCTGTTGACCGCCACGGCCACCACCAGGCGATCGACAAGCCGCGCCCCGCGCCGGATGATGTCCAGATGACCGAATGTCACGGGATCGAAGCTTCCCGGATAGACTGCGATTCTGTTCATGACCTCCCTGTTTCCGCGACCTCGCCGCGCCACCGCCAAAAAGAGACCTGGGACTCTCCCTGACGACGATTGTGCATCGGACGCCACGCGGGAGCAACCCCTTTTGCCACGGCCCGTGTTTCGTGTTCGGCGACGGCCACGGCATCGGGGGCCAAAAGGGTGGCGTTGGCGACCATCGCCAGGGTCGGCGCCAGGAGTCCGGAATGGTAGGGGGGATCCATGAAAACCAGATCGAATCCGGGCCAGTCGGCGCGGCGGGACAGCGCCGCACGGCGGATCGACTCGACGATCCCGGTGCCGGGCAGTGTGTCGCGCAGCACCTCGGCACGTGTTTCCAGACCGAGGGAGAGCAGGTTTTTCCGGATCAGGGCAACGACCGCCTCGTCCCGCTCCACGAACAGCGCCCCGCGCGCCCCCCGGCTCAACGCCTCGATGCCCAGCGTCCCCCCACCGGCGAACAGATCCAGCACCCAGGCCCCCTCCACCCTGGTCCCGAGCATGGAAAAAAGGGTCTCGCGCATCCGCGCCGTGGTCGGACGCACCCGATCATCCTCGGGCAGAGTCAACAGACGCCCCCGCAACGACCCGCCGGTGATCTTCAGCACGTTTCGGACTCCAGAAAGGCGACCACCCGCGACCAATCCCCCAACCGTTCGGACTCCTCGACGGGCAGATGGGGGAAGCGTGCCCGACAGGCGCGGGCGAACAGTCCCATGCCCTCCCCCATCGGCTGGCCATCGGCGTCGTGTACCGGCACCCCATGCACCCCACAGGAGGGGGAGCGGGCCTTGCAGATGAATCCCGACACCCTGGCATCGGCATAGAGTTCCAACCGTTCTTCGGACCAGGCGATCAGGCGTCGGGTGTGGTCGAGGCGGGATTCGAGGGTACGGAGCGAGGGCTGGTCGGAATCCCCCTCCAGGCGCATCGGCTCGCGAGGCACCCCCAGACCGGATTCGTTCTCCGGACAGAAGGGCATGAGGATCGCGCCGGAGGCGATCAGGGGTTCGATCAGGGGCCAGGCCTTATGCCCCCCGTCGTAGCGCACCGGCAGACCGAGAAGACAAGCGCTGATGGCGATACGCCGCCTGCGCACGACCGGCACGCGGCTTTTCAACAGGTCACCAGAGCATTGTTGAGTTCGTCGAGGAAAGCGGCGAGTTGCTCGATCAGGCGATCCTTGGTCCGTTCGCGTTCGACAAGCGGGGCATGCTGTCGCTCGCGCAGTTCGCCCTCGAGTTCGTCGTCCACGGAGAGTTGCGGGTCGCGACCGGTGATTTCGACCACCTTGGCATGCATCAGATCGACCCGTCGGGTCAGATGGCGGATGATCTGGTCCTTGATCTTGATGCGCAGCAGGGCGTCGGCGACGTTCATCAATGCCGGGTCGAAACGCAGCGCCAGGGCGGTTGCCGCTCGGATGGCATCGGGCAGACCAACGTCGAAGAGATGGGGAATGGCCGGGACCTCCGGCGCGTCGTGTTCCGGCGGATGGACGATGACGTTGGAGGTGCGGGGGCGATCGGTGAGAAAGGCCACTTCACCGAAGAAGTCGCCGGGAGCCAGGGAGGCCACCGGGATGCGGGCACCCTCCTTCACCACGCTGGCCTCTCCGGCGAGCAACAGAAAAAGACTGCGCTCCTCGGAACTGCCCTCCTGGATCAGGCATTCGCCCAGTTCATAGGCGACCAGGTGGGTATGACGCCCGGCCAGCATCAGGCGTTCCCGATCGTCGAAAGGGTCGAAAAAGTCGATCTGCTGAAAAATCGCCAACAAGCTGCCTGTGTTCAGATCCGATAACGCACGCATCCGCCCCCGCCTCGCACCCCATGAACAGGTCCCGCCACGCGAACAAGCCTGTGGGGTCAAGCCCCCACCCCGAACCATGAAATCCACAGATGGGATTGCATGACCAATCGGGTCGGAGTCATGTTAACACATTCCAGGCAAGAGAACAGGCAAAATCTGCCGCATGGGTCCCGTTCGACCGCAAGCGATCCACTGCCTCACGCTTTTGGAGCGCGTGCAACCGGGGTCGCCCGTGCCGAGGCTCGGGCGATCCTCCATGGCTCAATCCAGGGGATGACCGACTTTCGAAACGCCGGATGAAAGGTACGACTCACGCGGCGCGACCGGTCATGCCCAAGATGAGCACCCTGTTGACGTCGGGCGCGGGAGTTTTATAATCCCCTGGTCCGACTGCGATCCATTCAAGCGTGGTCATGGACTGCTTGTCCCTTCACGGAGATATCACGGATTCTCGCCCAATCCCTGATAAATCCAGAAGGAGTCATGCGGCGTGCCGTGCCGGCATCGGGAGGATCCGTCGGGCTGGGGCGCCGAGAAGGGAGACCCGTCTCGAACGCTATCCAGCCCCGGAATCCGGACAAACCACCATGACCTGTTTTGGATCGGCCATGATTCCCTTTTCGGCACGAAACCGATTGAGGATAAGTGTTGCAATGATCGAGCCAACACTCATGTAACAAATCATGACACATTGTGTCCGATTTGGCAAGGATTCAGGCGATTTTTATTGCAAAACGATCTCATTCATAGGATGTATAAAAATCGTGCTTCTTGTGTACAGGGCGACAATCCACTCTGGATTGCGCTCTCAACGCATCATCATACCGGATCGCCATGAAAGTTGAACTGATCGATCGTACTGAACTGTATAAAGGTTTTTTCAAATTGTTGCGTCTGATTTTGCGTTACCAGCGTTTCGACGGACGCATGAGTTCGGAGGCTTCCCTGGAGATCCTGGAGCGTGGGGATGCGGCTGCCGTGCTTTTGTATGATCCCGAGGCAGACGCACTCGGCTTGATCCGGCAATTTCGCCCTGGTCCTTTTTTGCGCGGCGAGTCCGGTTGGTGCACGGAGATCGTGGCTGGTTCTTGCGGTGCCCAGAGCGATCACGGCGCGGTCGCCATGCGGGAAACGTTGGAGGAGACTGGTTGGACCCCGTATGATCTGCGCCTGATTCGCTCCTTTTATTTGAGTCCGAGTGGCAGCAGCGAGCGGATTCATCTGTATTGCGGGCTTTTCGACTCCACCTGTCCACGGGAGGCGGGCGGGGGCCTGGAGCATGAGAATGAAGATATTTTGCCTGTCGTCGTGCCGTATGCCACGGCCTTGACATGGTTTGAGGGGCAGGTTTTCAACTCGGCGATTGCCGTTCTGGCCATGCAGTGGTTGATTGCCAACCGTGAGGCCTTGCGTCGGGGTGCATGAGGGCTATATTGCATGGCGGAGCGGTTGGGTTCATTCTGTAGAATCGGGCGCGTTCCGACTGGACTGGCGCTGCGCACGGCAGTCCAAAGCAAACCCCTGAAACAAGAAAACATCCAGACGACCGGTTTGTTTATTAACAGTAAAAACCACACTTTCCAAAGAGTCCCGAATCCGATCCCACCCCTTGACCGCACATCACCGACCACCACCATGCCCATCGCCCTGCTCCTTCATCTCCTGGCCGCGACCCTCTGGGTCGGCGGCATGTTCTTCGCCCTCTGGATCGTCCGCCCCGCCGCGCTTTCCCTGGAACTTCCGGCCCGAGTCGGACTCTGGTCCCGCATCCTCACCCGATTCATGACCGTGGTCTGGATCTGCGTCCTGCTCCTGCCACTCACCGGCTATTGGATGATCTTCCAGGGGTTCGGCGGCATGGCCAACGTCGCTCCCCACATCCACATCATGGAGGGAACCGGCTGGACCATGATCGCCATCTTCGGGGTCATCTTTTTCCGCGACTTCCGCGCCATGCGCCGCATGGAAAAAGAATGCCTCTTCCCCGAGGCCGGCCTCTACATCGAACGATTGCGCAAACGGGTGCTCATCAACCTGATCCTCGGCCTGATCACCATCACCGTCGCCGGAGCGGGCCGCTACTGGTGAATCACCCGCTCCAATCCATCACGCTGCTCGTCACCCGCGCACGTTTCGACCCGCCCACGCCGGACGACTGGCAGAATATCCCGAACAGCCGCCTCACCCCCCCCTGGCGGCTGAAACTCTTTTTCCTCCACCAGGCGGTCCACCTGCTCGATCGCCCTCTCTGGCACGCCTGGCTCGAAGCCGGTCACGAGGTCTCCTTCTGCGCCCACGATCACCAAACCCTGCACGGTCCACCTCCCCTACACGGCATCCAGCCCGCCGGACTGGCCACCCTCGGACGCTGGGTCCGGGAGAGCAGTCTGACCCTCTCCATCCCCAACCTGACCTGGCCACGCCAACCCGGCACCCCTGGCCTCAAGAAAATCGCCATCCTCCTGAATGACCACGAAACCGATCACCGACAATCCCTGCGACTGGCCGCCGGACTGGCCGGCTGCGACCACCCGATCACCCTGTTCCAGACCACCCCATCCCCCACCATCCCGCCAGACGCAACCCCGTATCACCAGGCCCTGCTCGCCCTCGGCGCCCAATTCCGACCACTTTCATCAAGCGACTTCATCCAAAGCAATCACCAAATCATCCTGACTCTTTAAAAAGGCTGTTTGGTGATGCCATGAATGGCCTCACCAAACCTGGCACGAATCAAAAAAACCGAAATGCGTTACAATCTTTTACAATATAAACGACGCTTCACTAACAAGAAAATTTATCGGCAATTAATTTTTCCTTGCTTTTGCGGTAAACTCCCCCCTATCTTCGACCGATCTCTATACAAGAGGGGAAGTCATCCTCACCCCCCGCACCATGAAGATCTTGGAGAAAATCATGGTGGTAAGCGCGAACTTACAAAGGAAGGAGGCCGACATGAATCAAAACGCTCAACCATTGGTAAGCAGTCGAGGCCTGATCATCCTGGGTGCCATGCTCATCATGGGCTTCACCGTCCATGGCATCCTGGACAACCCTGGCGAGTTGATCCGCAACGACCTGCAATTCGGACCCGTCATCGCCGCCAGTCGCATCATCGTCCCCCTGTTCATCACCCTGGGGTTCATCCATCTGCTGGCAAACATCACCAAATGCAAGGCCTGTGGCAAGATCCGCTTCTGGAGAAACCGTTCCACCTCCTAAAGAGCCCCTCGGACCAGGGCGCGATTCGATGCTGACCGTGGGACGCCCTTTGCGGGCGTTCCACGGTCTGGGGGGCAGGGCGACATCCCCCATTCCGTCCATTTTCTCGGATCGCGCCCCCTCCGACCCCATCCCGAAGATCCCCACGAACGCCCTCCATGTACGTCACCCCCGCACAAAAAAAAGCGCTCCAGACCATTCAGGAACGACGCGCCGTCAAACTGCATCTGGGCACGCTCGCCTCGCTCAAGTCTCGGGGATGGATTCAGCTGGCCCTCAACGACGCCCCCATGGCCATGGCGATCAGCTATGACCTGACCCGACTCGGCCAGCAGGCACTCGACCCCCATGCCACCTCCAAGGCCGCCAACCAAAAAGCCACCAGCCCCATTGGTCTGGAGGCGGAAACCTGCGAGGAGTGCGGCGGTTCCGGTCGTTTGCTGGTCCTCGACGAGCAGGGCTTGTCCGACCCCTGCCCCTGGTGTCAAGGCAGCGGTCGGATCTCCAGCATGCTCCCGACCAACACCTGGCGCGATCTCGCCTGATCCGCCCTCCCGCGAGACACGCCCCCCCTGTCGGACTACCAACGGTTCGAACTGGCACGAAAAACGCTTGTCCGTGTTCGGCCATACCAGTATTCTGACAGAAAAGACCACCGATGGCAGCTGACTTGGCACGACGGGGAGCACCCCCTCACACCCGACCGTGGATCGCCCAAAGCGATACCACGCAGGATCGGTTCGCGGAGATGACGCATGGAAGAAGAGAAGAGTGGTGATGAAGGCGTCGAACGCTCCGAGGGCTCCCCATCCAAAAAGGGTGGCGGAGGATCCGGTGGCGGCAACAAGGCCAAAATGATCTCGGTGGTGGTCGGCGTGGTGGTGCTGCTGGTGGCGATGATCCAGTTCACGCGCATGTCACAACGACAGATGCGCGTCCTGGAACTGGAGATCATGCTGGAACAGGATCGCGCCCAGGAGGCATTCCGGGAAAAAGCCAAACAGAAACGCTACGATACCCGCGAAAACAACCGTCAGGCCGAGATGCTGGAGTCGCAGTTCAAACCCATGAATCAGACCGGGCATCCGCGCGCCCCCTGACCCGCCTCACCCCTCCTGATCCGAGCCGGTCCCAAGCACCCAATCCCGTTCCCCGGCCTCACCGGTGGATTTGCCGATCCACGCCGCCCGCTCGCTCGCCACCTGCAAATCGAATTGCATGCCGGGGGCAATCCAGACCTGCCGCATCCCCTGGGCGTCAATGCATCCACGCACGCTCACGCCATGGGTGGGCGAATCCGGACGCGTATCCTGGATGGTGACGCGCAGCACCCCCTCGGTCACCCGCCACAACCAACCCGTTCGCGACGCATCCGGCATGGACAGACTCTGGCCGATCACGGCCCGGTATTGGCTCTCGTGGACAAAATCCACCGCCACGCCCACTCCGGCCTGAAAATCGCGCTGATTGAAACTCTCGAAGAAAAATCCCCGCGCATCGCCAAAAATCTGGGGATCGATCCACGCCACGCCGGGCAGTTCGGTCGTCGTCACTCGGATCGGCATGTCGGCAACTCTAACGCAACAGATTCAACAGATACTGGCCGTACCCGCTCTTGGCCAGCGGTTCGGCCAGAAGACGCAGTTCGTCGGGCCGGATCCAGCGGTTGAACAGGGCGATCTCCTCCGGACAGGCGACCATCAGCCCCTGACGATTCTGCAAGGTAGCGATGAAGCTGGCCGCGTCCAACAGGCTGTCATGGGTGCCGGTATCCAACCAGGCGTAGCCCCGTCCCAGGATCTCCACGGACAGCTCACCCTGCTCCAGATAGCGCCGGTTGACATCGGTGATCTCGAGTTCGCCGCGCGCCGAGGGGCGGATCGAAGCGGCGATGTCGCACACCTGTTCGTCGTAAAAATAGAGTCCGGTCACCGCATGATGGCTTTTGGGCTGTTTGGGCTTCTCCTCGATGCTGATCGCCCGCCCCTCCGCGTCGAACGTCACCACGCCGTAGCGCTCCGGATCCTGGACCCGATAGGCGAACACCGACGCCCCATGCGTGCGCCCATGGGCATGCCGCAACTGCTTGACCAGATCGTGACCGTAGAAGATGTTGTCGCCAAGGACCAATGCGCTCGGCTGACCGTCCACGAACGCACGACCGATGATGAATGCCTGGGCCAGGCCATCCGGCGAGGGTTGCACCGCATACCGAATGGTCATCCCCCACTGCGAGCCATCCCCCAGCAACTCCTCGAAACGAGGGGTATCCTGGGGCGTGGAGATGACCAGCACCTCGCGGATTCCCGCCAGCATCAGGGTGCTCAGGGGGTAATAGATCATCGGCTTGTCGTAGATGGGCATCAACTGCTTGGAGATCGCGCGCGTCACCGGATAGAGCCGGGTTCCCGAACCTCCGGCCAGGATGATCCCCTTGCGTCGCACCTCGTCGGAATGTCTCTTGCCCATGTTTTGGTTCACCCGCCATCTAAACCGCACCCATCACGGGATGCGTGGTTCCATGATCAAGGGTCCAGCATCTGTGTCACGCATCAATCTTTCAATAACAGATGGATGGGAGAGTTGTTAAGTTAACGCAAGGCACTACCGAGAAGCACGAATCGATCTTTTCGATTCGTGCAGGTTTGGTGATTCCATGCATGGAATCACCAAACCGCCTCTAAAAGATCGATTTCCGGCGCCCAACCCAGGCATCCCCTCCAAACCACCGGCTCACATTAACGATGGGGTCGGATCATTTCAATGGATATTGTGTTTTACCCGCAAACAAAATACTCTGATTGACATGCTCTGGATTCACCCCACCGAATCCGACCCAACACTTGCATGATGGGGAGAACCCCTCACCCCCCTACCGTTTCACTCCCCAAGAGTCAAGCGGGAAAATGCCATACCAACCTGTAACGACCTGGAGAAAACCATTATGTGTGAGCACCTCTGTTCCCGTCGCGACATGCTCGCGGGCATGGCCGTTGGTTTGGGCGCCCTCTCCCTGCCCCAACTCGCCTTGGCCGGCGGCAAGGGCCCGGGCATGAGCCCGGAGGAGGCCCTGAAACTCCTCAAGGAAGGACACGCCCGTTTCCTGGCCGGCAAGGCGGAACGTCCCAATCTCACCCCGGCGCGCATTGCCGAGACCTTCTCCAAGGGACAGGCGCCCTTCGTGACGATCATCTCCTGTTCCGACTCCCGCGTGCCGGTGGAGCATATCTTCGATCGCGGCATCGGGGATCTGTTCGTGATTCGCGTGGCGGGCAACGTGGCCGACACCGATGAGATCGGCACCGCCGAATACGGTGCCGGCCATCTGCACACACCGTTGATCCTGGTGCTGGGCCACACCAAGTGCGGCGCGGTCACGGCGGTGGTCGAAGGGGCCAAGGTGGATGGCAGCATCCCGAAACTGGTGGACAACATCATTCCCGCCGCCGAGCGTGCCAAGGCCAAGGGACTCAAGGGCGAGGAACTGATTCAGGATGCGATCCGCGAAAACGTCAGCCAGTCGATCCAGGATCTTTTGGCCAACAGCCAGGAACTTTCCCATCTGCGCCACGAAGGCAAGGTGAAAATGGTGGGCGCGGTCTATCACATCGACAACGGCACCCTGGAGTGGCTCTCCTGAGCGTCAACATTCCCAAGGCCCCTGCCCCGTTGCCCGAAAGGACAACGGGGCAACCTCACCCCATGCCGTAACCACGCATCATCACGCCGGATCGCATGCCGTAACCACGCATCATCACGCCGGATCGCCGGAGCCCTTGGCCAAACCCCGACGCCATTCCTCCAAACGCCCCATCACCCCCTCCACCGCCTGCCCCGGCCCTTCCAGGGCCAACACCAGCGCACCTTCGCAATCATCCACCCCGCCGCGTGCCACCGGTGTCGCCTTCACCAACCCTTCAGACAGGATCGACACCGCTTCGACTTCGGTGATGACCGTGGCCGATCCGGCCAGAATCGGCATGTAGCCGACCGGCGTCCCCATGACGCGGCTGGTGCGACCCTGACCGGTCAATCGGCAGACCGCCGCCACGGAGGGGATGAGTTTGGACAACGAGACCGGGACGATCAACTGCCCGCCACGCGCCATGAGAATCGCCATGGCCGCGCCGATGGTACCCCCGGTGGGCGAGGCCATGAGCACCGCGACGTTCCCCGCCGGATCGATGGCGTTGGCCCCCTTGATGTAGATGTCACCGGCTTCGAACCTCTCCAGAAGCGGCGCCGGCCAACCGCGTGACACCTGGCCGTTTTCGAACAGGAACGGTCCCGGTCCGCGCCCCTCCCTGGGGGTTTCGCCCAACAAACCATCCCGGATCCAGCCGACCGCGAAGGCATCGCGGCCCGGATCGGCGCCGGTCAGGGCCGTCACCACATGGCGTGTGGTGCTCCCGCCGACAATCACCATGCGCCCTTGCGTCAGCCGGGCGCGCACCTCGGACAGGCTGGCCACCGCCTGACCGATCCAGGCCCGACATTCGCCGGGTCGCATCACCGCGATGGCGGTCTCTCGTGTATCGTTATGCATGCTGGCCTCGCACATTCCTCGGGTCGTCATCCCATGCCGATGCCCTCCAAAAGGTCACCGGGGACCTTCGGACACCAACAACGCCTCACTATAAGCATGGGAATCCTACAGGTAAAGAGACCGCCGTGACCTGGACGATCGCAGGCGCGCGCCAACAGGAGCGTGGGGACTGATCGAAAACGGCAGGCACCAGACAGGCCCCCAAAAAAACTCCCAAACACGGAGTTCCGGGGGCAATCGGATTCTCGGAGGCTGTTTGGTGATTCCCTCCATGGAATCACCAAACACGCACGATTCAAGAGCTTCGAACCGTGCCTGGACAAATGGCCGCACGATTTGGCAGACCGTCCATGGCCTGCGTCGGCTGTTTGGCCTTTGACAAACAACCTCTCACACCCGTTCGATCCGCTCGATCCCCTCGAAGGCGATCTGACTGCCATCCCACAAGGTGATCACCCCCGAGGCATCCCCGGAGTCGAACTCGATCGCACCGCCGGTGACCACGTGGTAATCGGCATGGGTCTCCAGGGTCCAATCCCCGACATTGGCCAGATGGGTGCTCGGTGCGGCATTGACCCCCTCCAGACGCACGGCATCGGTCCAGCCAGCGCCAATTCCGCCCTGCACCGACTCGCTGCCCCCGCCGGCCCGCAGGATGAAGATGTCGTTGCCATCCCCACCGGTCATCACATCGTTGCCCGCGCCACCATCAAGGATGTCGTTGCCGGCCCCGCCAGCGAGAATATCGTTGCCATCCCCGCCGGTCAGGGTGTCGTGGCCATCCCCACCCTGGAGATTGTCGTTGCCGGCGCCGCCGGCCAGGGTGTCGTCCCCGGTTCCGCCCTGCAACAGATCGTTGCCATCCCCACCCTGGAGATTGTCGTTGCCGGCATCGCCCTGCAACCAGTCGTTGCCCGCGCCGCCGGTCAGGGTGTCGTTGCCATCCCCGCCCTGCAACACATCGTTGCCATCCCCACCGTTCAGGGTGTCGTTGCCGGCCAGACCCGACTGCCAGTCATTGCCCGTGGTACCGGTCAGCGTGTCGGCATTGGTGGTTCCGGAGACCATCTTTTTGGTGACGATGGCATCGATGGATTGCAGTTCACTGGTGGCCCCATCCGATCCCATCACCTGGAAGCTGACCGTGTGGTTGCCATCCTTGGTGGCCGTCAGGCTCACCGATTCGAGCAGCGATTCATAAGTGGCCAGGGACTCCTTGCCGCTCATGGTCCAGGTGGTCACCGAGCCACTGGTGGAGCTGGCCAGCTGAATGTTCAGGCCGGAGATCTGCCAAACGTTCGTCGAAACCGGAATCAAGGTGTAACCGGACAGCGAAAGCCCATCACCGGACTGGATGCCGTTGATGGTCATCACCGCGCCGAACAGGTGGGTGCTGTCGATGTCGGTGATGGTGATGTCCGGGGCGACCTTGAAGGTCACGCCGCCGCTCGACGGCAGGGCCCCGAAGCTGTTCGGCGAGTTGATCGCCAGGGATGAGGCGTCGTCCACCGCATTGACCTGAACGCTTAACGTATCGACCACATCGACGGATACCGCGCCGGTGTAGGGATCGATCGAATGGACCGCCACGCCGAGATTCAATGTGCCGTTGAAGTTGGCGGGCGGCGTGATGGTCAGACCGGTCAGATCTCCTTCGGCCAGGCTCCAGGTGCCATCGCCGTTGTCGGTGCCATGAGAGAGCGTCGCGCCGGTGGGAACCCCGGAGATGGTGATCGCGAGCGATTCCGAGCCATCGATGTCCGTGGTTCTGGCTGCGATGCTCAGGGCGATGCCGGACTCCTCGTTGCCGGTGGCATCGAGAACCGTGATCACCGGTTCGTCGGCGACCGAGGCGAACGAAACGTTGAACTGCGCCGACACCTGGGCCAAATCGAAGTTGTCGTTTTCCAGGGTGAAGGCGGTCGCGGTCAGGTTGAGCCCTCCGGACCAGTCCACCGGCATGGCCAGACTCAGATGGGTCAGCTCACCCGGCGTGAAGGTCCAGGAGCCATCCCCGTTGTCCGTGCCAACCACCAGACCGGTGGTGCTGTCGAAGAAAACACCGTTCCCAACACCGGAAATCACCAGCGACAGGCTCTCCGAGCCGTCCACATCGGTCAACGCCGCCACCAGACCGGTCATCGGCAACACCATGTCCTCGGTGCCGGTCAGATCCGCCACCTGCAACTGGGCGGTATCGGCCACGGCGTTCACATCCACCTGGACATTGGCCGAAAAGAGCACCTCACTCCCGCCGATCTCGCCACCCGCGATGCTGAACGTGAGGGTGAAGTCCTGATGCGCGTTCGGCGGCGGGGTCACGGTGAGTCCCGGCACATCCCAGGCGATCGGATCGCCCTGTTCGTTGGTGGCGGTCACGGCAAGGTTGGCCTGAGGAATGACCCAGGTTCCCGCCTGCGCACCGGCGGAACCGATGCTCAGGAGCGCGCCCGCCGGCAGACCCGACACCAGCAACGCGCCGGCGGAGAGCTGCTCCGAACCGTCGGAGTCCGGCAGGCTGATCGACATACCCATTTGAATGGCCGAATCCTCGTCGCCACTGACGTTGGAAACCTGGATCACCGGTCCATCGCTCACAGCGTCGATATGCACGGCCACGCTCTTGGTCTCGATGAGCTTGTCGCCACCATTGAGTTCCGTGGAGATCGCCTTGAGCTGGAAGGTGAGATCACCGCTGAAATTCTCCGGCGGGGTCAGGGTCATCTGACCGATGGTGTCGGCGGTGAAGACCAGATCGCCGGTCAAAGGATGGATCAGACCTCCACCGATGGTCACCCCCTCGGGCAGGGAGTCCGGATCGATCACGAAGGACATGGTTTCCGAGCCATCGGCATCGATCAGCGCCGCCGAGAGATTCAGCGCCATGCTGGTATCCTCGACCCCGTTGCCCGCCCCCTGGGTCAGGATGATCCCTTCGGCATGAACATCCGCATCACCACCCCCGCCACCACCCCCGCCGCCGTTGCCGGTGTAATCGACATGGAAGGTGCGTGCCGCGTCGGTATTCACATCGCCGTCGTTCTCGCTGGTCACCACGGTCACGGTCAAATCGAACGAACCGCTCGTCGAACTGCCGGGCGTGCGAATCGCCAGACCGCTCATGTCGTCCGACTGCACGATCCAAGAACCGTCCCCGGCATTGATGCCGGCCATCTCCCAGCCACCCGAACCGTTCGGCTTCATCAACACCACGCCGTCCGGCACCCCGGAAAGCACGTAGGAAGCGCTCTCCGAGCCATCGGTATCGATCATGTCGAAGTTGATCGACAACGGAATCGGTTCGGCGGCGGCACCCGAGACATCCCCGACCAACAAATTCTCCACCCCGTCGGCCACGCCGACCAGATCGATATTCACCGTGCGGGTAGTGGTTTCGTTCACCGCGCCATCGGTAACGGTCACCGAGACCTGCACGTCGAAATCGACGTTGGAGTTCTCGGTCATGCCAACCAGTTTCAATCCGCTGGTCTGGTTGGGATCGATCTGGTAAACACCCTGGGCATCCGGACCCGAGAGAATCCCGGCACCGGTCAGGGTAATGCCCGCCGGCAGACCGGAGACCGAAACCGCCGTGATGTTCTCCGAACCATCGCGATCGGTGGTGGCGATGCCCAGATTCAACGGCACGCCGCCCACCGTATCCTCCAGACCGCCCCCATGAAGATTCAATGAAGGCGCATCCGGATCCGGGGTCACGGTGACGGTCATGGTGCGATCGGCCACCCACTTGTCGCCATCGTTCTCCGTGGTGACGATGCGCACATCCAGATTGAAACTGCCCGAAAAATCCCCCTTGGGAAGGATGCGCAGCTCATCCAGATGGTTCGAATCCACCGCCCAGCGTCCCCCGCCGACATAGGAGAGTCCGCCCGAGGCGCTATCCGGCAACCAAAGCCGCGATCCTTCCGGCAGATGACCGATCACCACCGAGAGTTTCTCCGAACCATCCACATCCGAAAGGGTCACCCCGGAGAGATCCAACAGCACCGAACCGTTCGGAACCCCGCCTCCGACCACCGCATCCTCGATGCCGCTGGCACTCAGCACGTTCGGGATGTGGGCGGCATCGGCATCGCCGATCACCCGCACGGTCTGGTTGATCACCGTGGTGGCCTCATCCTGATTGGCGGCCTCGATCGACCGCGCGGTGACCTGCAAACTGAAGTCGGCATTGGAGTCGTGCGGCGGCGTGATGGTCAGGCCGGTCAACTGTGCCGGGGTCAAGGTCCAGGTGCCATCGCCGTTGTCGGTGCCCGCCGAAAGGGTCGCGCCGTTGGGTACATTGGCAATGGTGATCACCAGACTCTCCGATCCGTCGGTATCCGAGAGCGCTGCGGAAAGATTCAATGCGATCGGCTTGTCCTCGGTCCCCATGGCCGTGCCACGGGTCAGAATCGGCGCATCGGCCACCGCGTCCACGGCCACGGTGAGGTTGGCGGTCAACGAGGTGTTGCTGTTGTCGTTGTCGAGCACCTTGGCGGTCACGGAGAGGGAGATATCCCCGTCGCTGTCATGCGGCGGCTTGATCTCCAGACCGTTCAGATTCCAGGCGATCGCCTTGCCTCCGGCATTGGTCGCGGTGGTGGTCAACAGCGATTGCGGCACCGACCAGGTGGTCGTCCCGCCGCTGGTCGAACCCTGGATCGACACGCCTCCCACCCGCAAACTGGCACCCTGAGCATCCGGATCGTTGGAGGTGATCAACACGTCACCCATCAACTTTTCGGAGCCATCGGTATCGTTCAAGGCGATGCTGGCGTTCATCGGGATCCATTGATCCTCGTCGCCCCCCGCCGAACTCAACACGATGGTCGGCGAGTCGGCGATCGCCTTCACCGTCACCGCGCTGGAGGTCGAAGAGATCTTGGTGTTGCCGTTGGCGGCCTCGACGGTGGTCGTGGAGACCGTGAGCGGGATATCCGTGTCGGAATTGGACGGCAATGTGGTGTTGAGTTTCAGGTTGTTGATGTGCCACGACGTTGGAACGCCGTTGGTGTAGGCCGTAGGCGACAGGGCAGCCTGGGCAATGGTGAATTTGCCTCCTCCCAGATCCTGAACCCAGTTGCCCGGATCACCGGTGATGCTCAATGTCGAGCCGGCGGGCAGCTTGGTGGCGTCGAACTGCAAGGTGACCACGCCCGAAAGGCTTTCCGAGCCATCCTTGTCCGACAGGCTGATATCCACATCCAGATCGAACGGTCCGACCTGATCTTCGTTCACGGTGGCGCCGGTGGTGCCGGAGAAGCTCACGCCATCGGCCACCGCACCCAGATTGACCCCAAAGGTGACGGTCTGAATCGCAGAGGTGTCATCCACGGTGGTGCCGTTCTCCGCGTAATCCTTGGTAAAGGCATTCGCGGTGATCTGCACGTTGCCATCGTAATTGCTCGGCCCCTGGAAACGCACGTTGCCGCTGGCGACATCGGTGCCGGAAACGGTATACCCGCCCTGTGCATCCTTGGTCACATTGGTCCAGGTGGTGCCCACCTTGACCTGCACGGCTCCCATGGTCTTGTCGAAGGTCAGACGGTAGTTGATCTTCTCCGAGCCGTCGGCATCGATCAGGGCAGAACTCAACTGCGGGGCGTTGACGCCGGAATTGAAGTAAACATAGCTGTCCTCCGAACCGATACCCGCCACGCCGGTCAGGTTCTGCACGCCGTCGGCGACACCGGTCAGATCGATGTCGAGGATGCCCGTGGTCAGTTGGGTATCTGCCCCATCCGTGGTCGTGACTTGGACCCCCAGTTGGAAATCGACGTTGGAGTTGGCCGCGCCGGTCACGGTCAAACCCGGTACATTCCAAGAGACCGGATGACCATCCTGAGAGCTTGCCACCTGCAACGCACTCTGGGGAATCACCCAGGTCTGACCCGATCCCGCCGCGCCGATGTTGAAGCTCGTGCCCGCCGGCACACCCGTCAACACGATATCCCCGGTCACGGTCTCGGAACCATCGAGATCCTGCAACGAGAAGGACAGGTTGACCGGAATCGCCGTATCCTCGGATCCGGTCACCTGAGGAAGGTTGAGGGTGACCAGATCCGCATCCGGATTGACCGTCACCGTGAATGAATCCATGACCGAGGCGGTATCCCCTCCGTTGGCCTCGGTGGCGGTGGCGGTGATGGTCAGGGTGAAATCCACATCGCTGTTGGCCGGGGGCGTGATCGAAAGGCCGGTCAACTGATTCGGC